>JANPIS010000610.1:0-3495 GCA_031425095.1 Chthoniobacteraceae bacterium | reverse complement strand
GCCTGCGCGCGGCGCAGTGCTCTGGTATCCCTACGGCGCGTCGCTCGACTTCCCGGCGATCGCTGCCGGCAGCAATCGCACCGCCATGGCCGGAGCGGTGTATCGCCACAACCCGAGCCTCCTCTCCGACGTTGCCTTCCCGCCTTACTTCGATCGCACGCTCTTCTTCATGGAGTGGTCGCGCAACCGTGTCTATGAGGTGAAGACCGACACTGCCGGCGGTCTGCTGAAGGTCGTGGACTTTACGCCGACCGTTCCGGTGAGCCGCCCGATGGATCTCACCTTTGGCCCCGACGGCGCGATGTATCTCCTCGAATGGGGCAATGGCTTCCTCGGCAACAACCCCGACGCGCAGCTCGCGAAGATCGTCTATAACACGACGAACAAGACGCCGGTCGCGCGACCTGCGGCGAATGTGACGAGCGGACCCGTTCCTCTCACGGTGACCTTCAGCAGCGTGGGTTCCTTCGATCCCGATCCCGGCGATCTGCTGACTTACGCGTGGGACTTCGATCTCAACAGCACGATCGACTCGACCGCGCCAAATCCCACGCACACTTACACCACGGCCGGCAACTACACCGCGCAGCTCCGCGTCACTGATCCCGACGGCAAGACCGGCACCGCGAGCATCGACCTCTGGGTGGGAAATAGCGCGCCCACGATCAGCTTCACCTGGCCGCCGGATGGAGCATTCTTCGACTGGGGCGATGAAGTCGCGTGGAGTCTGCGCGCCGACGATCCGGAGGACGGGAGCACCGTCACCGGTGGCATCGCGGCGGCCGATGTGCTCGTGGAATATCTCCTCGGCCACGCGACCCACGCGCACGGGCTGGGACAGACGCACGGCGGCGGCGGCGCCGTGGTCACTGAAAACTCGCACGTCTTCAGCGACGACATCTTCTTTGCGATCAGCGGCACGTATGTCGATCGCGGCGCACCGGGCGTGCGTTCGGCTACCGGTCGCGGGGCGGTGCTGTTGCAGCCGAAGGTGCGACAGGCCGAGCACTACACGAACGCGCAAGGAATCACCGTCACGGGCTCCAGCGATCCCGTGGGCGGTCGGCTCGACGTGGCCGGCATCAATCACGGCGATCACGTCGCCTTCTTCCCGATGAATCTGCTGAACATCGGGCAGATCGGCTTCCGCGTGGCCGCAGCAGCGAGTGGCGGACGCATCGAAGTCCGCGCCGACTCCTCAAGCGGACCGCTGCTTGCCACCGCATTCATTCCGAGCACGGGCGGCGCGACGACTTATGCCGATGTCTTCACGCCGATCTCCGATCCCGGCGGCACGCGCGCGCTCTACTTCGTATTTCTGCGCAATCCCGGCGACGGCGATCTCTTCCGCGTGAACTGGATTTGCTTCCGCGGCGAAGGTGCGACGCAGACCGCCCGGCCGCCGCGCGTCACGCAAGTCCGCGCCCGCCGACCGGCCAATCTCATCACCGTCGAGTTCGACGAAATCATGGACGCCGCGTCACTCGCCGGCGCTGCGAACTACGCACTCACCGGAGCCAGCATCGTCACCCTGCAGCCTGCGACGGATCAGCGCTCCGTGACGCTCGCCACTTCCGCGCTCGCCGCGAACCAACCCTACGTCCTCGCCATCTCCAACGTGCGTGACCTTGCCGGCGATCCGATCGCGCCGGGCACCCGGGTGCCGTTCAAGACCGTGAGCACCGTGCTCGCGATGAATGTCGGCGGAGCGGCCTTCCTCGGCGCCGACGGCACGAGCTACATCGCCGAGCAATACGCCAGCGGCGGTGCAACGTACTTCACCGGCAACGGCATCGCCGGCACCGCCGACGACGCGCTCTACCAGACCGTGCGCTTCGGGAATTTCTCCTATGCGATCCCGCTCACCGACGGCTCCTACTTCGTGACGCTGAAGCTCGCGGAAATCTACTGGAGCGCGAACAACCAGCGCATTTTCTCCGTCTCCGCGGAAGGCGCACCGGCGCTCGAACACGTCGACATTCACGCGCTCGCTGGCGGCTTCGCAGCCGTCGATCTCACGTTCCCCGTCGTGATCACCGACGGCACGCTGAATCTGAACTTCGTCTCCGAAGTGGACAACGCCATGATCAGCGGACTCACGATCAGCGACGCCGCCGTGCCCTACATCGACTTCAGCTCGTGGCAGACCTTCCACTTCGGCTCGCCCACCGCACCGAGCGCCGCGAGCACTGCCGACCCGGACGGAGACGGCCTCGACAACACGAGCGAATTCGCATTCGGCAGCGACCCCGCGGTGAACGACTCCGTGTTCTTCTCGCCAGCGATCAGTCTCACCGGCGGCGACGCGCCGAAGCTCACGCTCAGCTACCGCAAAGGCGCAGCCGGCCTCAGCTATCGCGCAAAGTGGTCGAGCTCACTCACGGCCGGGAGTTGGTCGGAGATCGGCGTGGAAAGTGAGACGTACTTTGCCCCGACCGACACCTGGCGCCGGAGCGTGCCGATCCTCCCCGGAGAGACACGCAAGTTCCTGCGACTCGAAGTCAGCCCGTAAGCGCGGCGCTCGCGCTCGCGACCCGCCATTGACTCCCCCCCAGCCCGACCTATCCTCGAAGCCACAAAGCAGGGGAGCCTCACGGCTGAGAGGCCCGCAAAGAAATTCGCGGGCGACCCTTTGAACCTGATGCGGGTCATGCCGCCGCAGGGAGCCACGCCGACCTCGGCGTTTTCAAAAGTCTCAGCCGTGCCGCAATTCTCTGCGCACGGCTTTTCCTTTTCCTATGATCGCCACCAAAGACTCCATCGAACCGCACAGCACCGACCAACTCCCCGCCAGCACCCGCGTCTATGTGCCGGGGGAACTTTTCCCGGAAGTGCAGGTGCCTTTCCGCGAGATCACGCTTTCGCCGACAAAGACGTTCAGCGGGGCGATGGAAGAGAACGCGCCTGTCCGCGTCTATGATTGCTCCGGACCTTGGGGCGATCCAACTTTCACCGGAACGTCGGATGAAGGCCTGCCGACACCCCGGGCGAAGTGGGTCGCGGATCGCGCGGACGTGGAAGCTTACGACGGTCGCGAAGTCCTCCCGCAGGACAACGGCTACCTCTCCGGGAAACACGCCGAGTATGCGAGCAAGGCTGAAAAGAACCGCCTCGTCGAATTTCCCAGCTTGAAAGGTCAACGCCGTCGGCCACTCCGCGCGAGCAAAGGCCATCCGGTCACGCTGCTTTGGTATGCGCGGCAGGGCATCATCACGCCGGAGATGGAATACATCGCCATCCGCGAAAACCTCGGTCGCGCGAAGCTTGCCGACCTTTCGCAGGACATCCGCCGCGATGATCTCGACAAGCAGCACGCCGGCAGCGCGCAGCTCCAGAACGAATACACGCCGGGCATTTTCCGCCGCTTCCCGCAGCGCATCCCGGCACAGATCACGCCCGAGTTTGTCCGCGACGAAGTCGCCGCCGGGCGCGCCATCATCCCCGCGAACATCAATCACCCCGAGCTCGAGCCGATGATCATCGGGCGCAATTTCC
>JANPIS010000609.1:0-7899 GCA_031425095.1 Chthoniobacteraceae bacterium | reverse complement strand
CAGCTCGGCATCGATGAAGCGCACGATTCGTTCGCGCTGGTCGCCGGAAGGCTGCGGCTTCTTCTCCGGCGGCATCTCGTGCGACTCAACGAGTTCCGCGATCTTCTCCCAAATCTTGCGATCGCCGGGCACGTTCAGCTTCGCCAGATACGGCTCCAGATTGAAGTCGCCCTTCTGCGTCTGATCGTCGTGGCAATCGAGGCAGTATTCCTCCAGCACTGGCTTGAGATGTGCCGCAAACGTCACCGGCCCATCAGCCAAGGCTGCGCTGCCCAGCAGAGATCCAAGTGTGATAATGCGAATGAAACGGGCAATCATGCAGGCGGAGACGATACGGCTGACAATCGCCGCGTGCCGCTACGAATTAGGCCCACACGACTACTCCGGCCGCAGCGGCACCTCAGCGACCGGATGCGAACGGTGGGGCGTCGTCGGAAAGGTGTCGCGGGGAGAGGACGATCCAGCGACCGCCTTTTCCTGCGCGACGATGTCGTCGATGAAGATGTCCATCTGCTGGCCGACGAAGAGCTGGAGCGCGGGCTCGGTGACCTCATAGACGATTTGCAGCACGCGAGTATCGACGCGCTCGGTGCTATCGCCCGAGAGCGAGCGCTTCGGCACGACCATGGGCTCGATGCGCACGAACTTCAGCGGGGTCTGGAGATCGGCATTGCCGCGGACGTGCGCCGTGGCCGAAGCCTCCGGGCGGACGCGCCAGCCTTCGTGCTCATCTACATCCACCCGCACATGCATCGGGTGCAGCTTGCCGAGCACAAGCATCGGCTGCGTGGTCTGTCCGGCGGGAGCAAACTCACCCACGCGCACCTTGAGCTGAATCACTTCGGCATCCATCGGCGCGCGGACTGTGCTGCGCTCGATCTCCGTCTCCGTAGCGCGCACGCCAGCTTCCGCGGAAGCGACTTCCGCCTTCGATTCGGCGAGCCGCGCGCCCGCAACTTCGCGAGCGAACCGCCGCCGCATCAATTCGTCCGCGCTGATGACATTCGCCGTGCCACCGAGCTTCTGGGCGCGCTCGAGCTGGTCGGAGACATCGTTGAATTGGGTCTGCACCGTCTCCATGCGGGCGCGGGCGGATTCGAGCGTGGCCTGGCGGACGCCCTGTTCCGCCTGCAGATGCCGGAGATCGAGCTGAAAGAGCGGATCGTTCTGCTTCACCGACTCTCCGACCTGCACGAAGACCTTCTCCACCACGCCAGGCAGCGCCGTGCCGATGGCGATCGCCTCGGAGTTTGGCTCGACGATTCCGACCGCAGCAATCGTCTTCGAGAAGTTGGAACTCGGCGGGGGTGAAGGCGGATCTGATTTCAACTGCACGGGCTGATGGCGCAGCATGGACATCGTCGCATAGCCGATGGCGGCGAGGGCGAGCAGTGGCAGGATGAGGCGCTTCATGGCGTGCGGTTATTGGAAGACAGCGAGCGGAATGTGTGCCCCCGACTCCACGTGGACAATCGCTCCGTCATCCATATGCGCAATGGTATTGGCAAAGTGGAAGACGCGGCTGTCGTGCGTGACCACGACGACCGCACGGTCCGGATGCACCGCGGCCAGCGCCAGCAGGTCCATGACCGCCTCGCCCGTGGCATGATCGAGGGCCGCGGTCGGCTCATCGCAGACGATCAACTTCGGCTCATGCACCAGTGCCCGCGCCAGAGCGACGCGCTGCTGCTGGCCGCCCGAGAGCTTCGAAGGATACACGTCCGCTTTGGCCTCGATGCCGAGCTTCACGAGGAGCGCCTTGGCGCGGTCCACAGCCTTGCGGCGCGAGACGCCCGCCGCCATCAGAGGCACTGCGGCATTCTCCGCAGCGGTGAGCGCCGGGAGCAGATTGTACTGTTGAAAGACGAAGCCCAAATTGCTCCTCCGAAAGAGGATGCGCTTCCGCCCACTGAGCGCGGCCACGTCCTGACCGAAGAGATGCACGTCGCCCTCGTCCGCATCGAGTAACCCGGCGATGACGGAAATGAGCGTCGTCTTTCCGCAGCCACTCGGCCCGACAAGGAAGGTGAGCTCCCCCAGTTCTGCGGTGAAGTCCACGCCCCGCAGGACTTCGATCCGCGTATCGCCGGCCCCGAATGACTTTCGCACTTGCTGGCAATCGACGGCTTTCATCAACGGAAGACGGCCGCGGGCTCGAGCACGAGCACGCGGCGAATGCTGAGCAGACTCGAGAGGATGACGACCGAGAAGATGGCCGCCGCCGTGATCGCCACGGTCTCCCACGCCAGGATGAGCCCGCGCGTGGCGACCTCCTTTGAGGTGACCTCAAAGAACACCGCGGCGAGTCCCGTGCCGATGGCGAAGCCGATCGCCCCGGCGGTGCAGGCCTGAAGCAGAATCATTCCAATCAGCCGCAGGTCGGTGACACCCATCGCCTTGAGCGCACCGAACTGCTTCAGATTCTCGACCGTGAAGAGATAAAACGTCTGCCCCGCCACCACCGCGCCGACGATCAGCGCGATCGAAATCGTGATCCCGAAGTTCACCGGGATGCCGGTGTTGATGAGATAGAAAAGCACGCAGTCCCAGCGGAACTCATTCGTCGTGCGCGCCCGCAGTCCGGTCTCCGCAGCGATGCGCGTGGCGAGTTCCTTTGGCGTCACGCCGGCTTTGGGGCGCGCCACGACGAAGCCCATTTGGTTCCGCTCCGTGCCCTGAAATTTCACCGCCTCCGTGTAGCGCGCATGGATCACCGGAAAGCTGACGAAACCAGGCGACGCATCCGAGATGCCGACGATGCGCACCTGCCGATCATTCATCTCCAGCGTGCGCTCGAGCTCAAAGGGCTCGTTCGGGAAAAGCAGCATGTAGCCCGCTTTATCGATGACCACAGACTCCGGTTCGCGCAGGCGCGACCAGTGGCCGAGTTCCATCTTCCGCGGCACGCCGACCAGCGTCGCATCATCGAGCCCGAGCACGACACACTGGTAAAAATTCCCCGTGCGCGTCCGCGCCACCGGCAGCCCTTTGAACATCCGCACCGCCCAATCGATGCCCTCCACGCCGCGCACGCGGATAAGGTCGGTGTCCTTCAGCGGCTTGGTCTCGTCGAAGTATTTCGTCTGCGAATCCATCACCCAGACCTCCGCATCGGTGACGTCGGCGATCTGATTTCCAGTGCGCAGCATGAGCCCGTAGAAAATCGAAGTCTGATTTTCTAGAAGAAAGGTCGAGAACGCGATGGCGAAGACCAGGCCCAGATACTTGGCCCGGTCGCCGGTCAGCATCCGTAGGGCGACGAAATTCATGCCTTGCGCACGCTCCCGGTAGCAGATGAGACGCCACGGCGCCAGTGTGGCTGGTTGAAAAGCCCGCTGGCCGCGCCAGTATTGCAGCCCATGTCGCGCCGCATCCTCCTCTCGCTTCTCGCCCTCCTCGCTCCATCTTTTGTGCTCGCAGACGAAATTGCCGACACCCCGAAGAAGAAGGACGACAAGTATCCCGAGGGCGTCTCCAAGGAAGACACCGCGGCGATGGCCCTGAAGAAATTCAGCGTCGCTCCAGGGCTGCAAGTGGACGTGTGGGCCGCGGAGCCGCTCCTCGCCAATCCGGTCGCCTTCGCCTTTGACGAGAAGGGCCGCGCCTTGGTCGCCGAGACGTATCGGCGCCGCACTTCGGTGCCGGACATTCGGAAGAACGAGGATTGGACGATCGAGAATCTCGCGCTGCGCACGGTCGAGCAGCGCGTCGCTTTTCAGAAAACGAAACGCCCCGAGTCGGCGAAGCTCACGCCGACGACGCAGCTCCTCGATCTGAATGGCGACGGGCAGTGCGACTGGCGCGATTGGGAAGTGGAGAGCGAGCGCGTGAAACTCGTGCTCGACAGCAATGGCGATGGGCAGGCCGATCAAGCCACGGTCTTCGCGGACGGCTTCAAAAGCATGGAGACCGGCATCGGCGGTGGCGTCGCGTCGCTCGGCGGCTCGGTCTTCTACACGGCAATCCCGGATGTCTGGCGGCTCGATGGGGAGAAAGACGGCGCGGCCACGCAGCGGACGAAACTGCACACGGGCTTCGGCGTGCATGTGGCCTACAGCGGCCACGACATGCATGGCGCGAAGGTCGGCCCCGATGGACGGCTCTACTGGTCGATCGCGGATTGCGGCGCGCACGTGACGACGAGGGAAGGGAAAGTGATCGCCGTACCCGACTCCGGCGCCGTCTTTCGCTGCGAACTCGACGGGAGCGCCTTCGAGGTCGTCGCCACCGGGCTGCGCAATCCGCAGTCGCTCGCCTTCAATGACGTGGGCGATCTTTTCACCGGCGACAACAACGCCGACGGAGGCGACAAGGCACGCTGGACGCACGTCGTCGAAGGCGCGGATTACGGCTGGCGCATTGGCTGGCAATTCCTGCCCAAGCTCGGCGCGTGGAATTCCGAAGGCATGTGGCACCTCGATGTCGGCACCACGCATCTCGCACTGCTCCCGCCTGTCGGGCACATCGGCCACGGACCCGCGGGCATCGCCTACTATCCGGGCACCGGGCTGCCGGAGAAATATCGCGACCACTTCTTCTACGCGGACTTCCCCGGCGGCGTGCGCGCCTTCGCGCTGGAGCCGCGCGGGGCGAGCTACACGGTCTCGAATCCTGACGACGTGCTGATGAACAATCAGCAGAAGGAGATGACCGGGAAGCTGCTCTGGGGGCTGTTTCCGAGCGATGTGGCTTTTTCCGACGGCGGCGTGTTCGTGCTCGATTGGGTGGAGGGTTGGGAGAAGACCGGCAAGGGGCGCATCTTCCGGGTGCATGATCCGGCCATCACCGCGAGCGAGCCAGTGCGCGAGACGCGGCGGCTGCTTGCGGAAGGGATGACGCAGCGCAGCAATGCGGATCTGGGGAAACTGCTCGGGCACGCGGACCAGCGCGTGCGCATGGCTGCGCAGTTTGGGCTCGTGCAGAAGACGGACGGTGCGACGGTGCTCCGCGAGGTGGCCACTTCCTCCGCGCCACGGGTGGCTCGGCTGCACGCGATCTGGGGCATCGGTCAACTTGCTCGCGCGGTGAAGCCGAGCGCGATGCATCTGCTCGAACCACTGCATCCGCTGCTCACCGACGCCGACTCGGAAGTGCGAGCACAGGCGGCGAAAATCCTCACTGGCAGCATCGATCATCTCACCGGTCCGGCGCTCGTACGCGCGCTGAAGGATCCCGAGCCTCGGGTGCAATTTTTCGCCGCCTCTGCCCTCGCCAAGGCACCACTCCAACAGTCACTGCCGGAAATCGCGCTCCCGGAGCTCTACGCGCTCCTCCATCGCAACGCCGACCACGACGCCTTCCTCCGCCACGCCGCAGCGAACGCCCTCGCCCATCTCTCCGATCCGGAAATGCTCGCGCAGCGCTCTGCCGATCCGTCCGAATTCATCCGCGCCGGAGTCCTGCTCGCGCTCCAGCGGCTCGGCTCGCCGGAAGTCGCGCGCTTCCTCAAGGACGCCAGTCCGCGCCTCGTGCTCGAAGCGGCGCGCGCGATTCACGACGCACCAGTCCCTGCTGCCTGGCCGCAGCTCGCCAGCCTCGCGACGCGCGCCGATTTGCCCGAGACGATCACCCGCCGCGCGGCGAATGCGGCCTACCTGCTCGGCGACACCGCGTCCGCGGAGCGGCTCGGCAAGATCGCCACCGACGCCAGCGGCAACGCTGCCCGGCGGCTCTTTGCGCTCGAATCACTGGCGATCTGGAATGAGCCCTTCGGCCGCGACCGGATCACGGGCCTCTTCCGCGATCTTCCGCCGCGAGCGAAAGCCACCGGCGGCAAAGAGACAGCCACGAAAATCCTACCCGCATTGCTGAAAGATCGCGATGAATCCATCCGCCTCGCGGCGGCGGAAACCACCGGTGCAATGGAGCTCACCGCGCTCGCCGATGCGCTGCTGGCCGCAGCTTCCGTCGCCACGGAGACCGGCGAGATCCGCTCCGCCGCGCTCCAGGCACTGGGCGCGATGGATTCACCGAAACTCGCCGAAGGCGTAAAACTCGCGCTGCTCACCGATGACAAGATCCTCCTCGAAACGGCGCGCGAACTCGCGGCGAAAGTCTCCCCGGAAGACGCCGTGACCTTGAATGCTGCCGTGCTCGGAAAAGGCAGCACCACCGAGCAACAGCGCGCCTTCGCCGTGATCGGCGCGCAACCCGTGCCCTCCGCCGATGCGGCGCTCGCCACCCAGCTCGACCGCCTGCTCGCGGGCAAGCTGCAACCGAAATTCCAACTCGATCTGCTCGAAGCCGCCGCCCGCCGCAGCGACGAAGCCGTGAAGCAAAAGCTCGCGAACTTCGAGGCGACGCGGAAAGCAGACGATCCCATCGCCGCCTGGCGCGAGAGCGTCGAAGGCGGCGACAAAAAACTCGGCAAAGTGATCTTTGCCGAGAAAGCCGAGGCCGGCTGCATGCGTTGCCACAAGGTGAACGGCGTCGGTGGCGACGTCGGCCCGGATCTCGCCGGAATCGCGAAGCGCATGGACCGCGCGGCGATCCTGCACGCCATCGTGGACCCGAACGCCACGATCGCCACGGGTTACGAGAATGTGATGCTCACGCTGCAAAACGGCGAGATGATCGCGGGCCTGCTCAACGCGGAGACTGATGCGGAGTTCACCATCGCCTCGCTGACCGACAGCACGCGTCGGCAGGTGAAAAAGTCCGACGTCAAAGAGCGGCTGAAGATTCCCAGCGCCATGCCACCCGGCCTCGGCGAAGTGCTCGGGAAGCGCGGCCTGCGCGACGTCGTGGACTACCTCTCGAGCCTCAAGTAGCGCACCGCATTCTCGATAATCCGTAGCGGGATCTCCTGCCGGAAGACGTCATAGGTCTCGTGTCCCGGGCCGAAGTAGAAGACTTCCCCCCGCCCCACTCGCCACGTCATCCCGGTGCGGAAATGCTCCCCGGTCGGCCAGCGTTCCTCGAAGATCACGGCATCTGGCTCAGGCACATGGAAAGGCTCGGAGTACATCTCCGTTTCGCGCAGATCAAACGCCGTCGGCACTCCCGCCGCGATTGGATGCTCGGGTAGCAAGGTCGTCACGCGGCTCGGCCCACCGACTCGCCGCCACGTGGGGAATCCGCAATTCGGCGCCACGACCAGGAGCACGGGCGAGCCCTCCCTTTCCACCCAGCACCAGTGCGGAGTCACTGGCGCGCCTGCCTTTGGCGCGGCAAAAGGAATCGGACGCTGCACTTCGACTTGCTTGGCGCCCATCGCCGCCTTCGCATCCGCGATCGCACGCGCTTCCATCGCGCGGATGAACAGCCGCGACCAATGCGAGGAGTGCAGGGCCAGCAGTGCGATCTGCCCTTCCTCAATTCGCCGCACGAGGTCCGCAACGCGCGCCTCGTCCACGTCCGGGTGCCGGCGATGTCCCCACCAGACCAGCACATCAGTGGCATCCAGCACCTCCGCCGCGAGTCCCTGCTCCGGATCGTCGAGCCGCGCCGCTCGCACCGCGAGTCCCGGTCGCCGCGAAAGATGGTTGGCAATCGCCTGCCCGAGGAATTCCGGATACGCCGCGCGCTGTTCCGGCTGCTGCTCATCCCAGACGAGCACGCGAATCGGCGCGGTGCTGGATTCGGCATCGGGCTTGGTGGACATCGGTGGGTGCGACTGTGGCGAGTCGCCGCGCGGCCATCAGCGAAAAAAAGCGCGGCACAAGGCGATGCTCGGGGGAGCGCCTAGCGGTTGCGAAAAGACTCCCCCTCGCTCCGGCCGAGTTATTTGTCGCCAGCCCGGGGCAGTCGTGGCATGAGTCTCGGGGCTGGTGAACGCGGCTGCGCCCGATCCCGCGGCGGCTCACCGGTGCTTGAGAGCCCACTGTGCCCGTAGCTCAGCTGGATAGAGCAGCGGTCTTCTAAACCGCAGGTCGCGAGTTCGAGTCTCGCCGGGCACGC
>JANPIS010000608.1:0-11362 GCA_031425095.1 Chthoniobacteraceae bacterium | reverse complement strand
ACGCGGAAGCATTGCCAGATCCCGATCTCCGGCCGGCATCCAAATTCATTCCAGTGCTCGAGCGTTTGATTCCCGATTACCAGATCGAAGCTCTCGTCTTCAAAGGAGAGGTGCTCCACCGATTCGATGCGTGTCGCGATGGTGCGTTCGCCGAAGTACGTATCACTCGCATCGATGCCCTCCCACGCGACGCCGAGTTCCTTGCAGTGCTGCTGGATGGGGCTCCACGTGCCGCAGCCGATTTCGAGCACGCGCATGCCGGGCTTGATGAGCCGGCAGTATTCCTGAGAGATCGCGACCACGCACGCGCGCACAGAATTTACCGGGAGCACCATCCACTCCGCGAGATAGGCGCTGCATTTCCCGTCGATTAAACACTCACAGTCTTTGCAGTCGGGCATTGGGTGGCGGTTTGAATGTTACAGCGCGATCGATCTCTGCACTCCGGGTTGAGGTCACCAAAGCAGAGCGTCTCCCCGCGAAGAAAGCAGATATTTTGCCACCTGCTCCCGGCGCGCGCTGCGCTGCGCTCACGCGCTGGCGATTTCCCTGCGCCACATCCTGCGGCGTCCGCGTCGGAAAAAGATTTGCCAGCGTAGGAGCAATCATTCATCACAACCCTCTTGAACATCCCCGTATGAAATTCAGCGTCAGCAAAGAGAAACTCATGGCCGGCTTGCAAACCGTGCAGAATGTGGTCAGCACGCGCACCACGCTGCCCATTCTCTCGAACGTTCTGATTCAGGCCGCGGATGGGCAGATCCGCTTCACCACCACCGATCTCGACGTCGGTGTGAGCGGCTCGATCGAAGCCCAGGTGGACAAGCCCGGCTCGACCACGCTGCCCGCGCGCCGGCTCTTCAGCATCGTCCGCGAGTTGCCCGCCGCCGAAGTGCAGATCGACGTGGATTCGAAGAATGTCGCCTCGATCCGCTGCGGTCAGAGCTTCTTCAAGATCAATGGCCTGCCCGAGGAAGAGTTCCCGCCGCTCCCGAAATTCGGCGATGCGCGCACCTTCACCTTCAGCCAGCAACAACTCGCCGACGCGCTGAAGAAAACCAGCTACGCCATTTCCACCGACGAGACGCGCTACGTCCTCAACGGCATTCTTTTTTCCTTCAAGGACAGCAAACTCACGATGGTCGCCACCGACGGGCGCCGCCTCGCCCTCGTCGATATCGAGGTGGAATTTCCGCGCAGTCAGGAATCCGACATCATCATCCCGACGAAATGCATCACCGAACTCGGCCGCCTGCTCGGCAGCGAGGGCGACGTGAAAATGAGCGTCGGTGAGAATCAGGTCGCCTTCGAGATCGGCAACACGCTGCTCGTCTCGAAACTCATTGAGGGGAACTACCCGAATTACCGCCAGGTCATCCCCGGCGACGCCAAGGAGCGCATGACCCTCGAGCGCGAACTCTTCCTGCAAGCCGTCCACCGCGTCTCGCTGCTCTCCAGCGAAAAGTCGAACTCCGTGAAGCTCGTCTTCAGCAAGAACAACCTCGAGATCGCCGCGAACACGCCCGACGTCGGCGAGGCCACCGAATCCATCGCCGTCCCCTACAAGGGCAAGGAATTCTCCATCGCCTTCAATCCGGAGTTCCTCATGGCGCCGCTGCGCAACCTCACCAACGACGAAGTCTTCCTCGACCTGATCGATGAGATGAGTCCCGGCGTGATCAAGATCCAGAGCCCCTTCCTCTACGTCCTGATGCCGATGCGCATCAGCTAGAGCGCGACGCGGAAAAATCGCTGCAACTCCCGCTTGCCAAGGCCGGCAGGCCCGCAGAATATCCGCCCTCCCGAAAGGGAAACGCTCACGTGGCGGAACTGGCAGACGCGCACGGCTCAGGACCGTGTGGGGCAACCCGTGGAGGTTCGAATCCTCTCGTGAGCACTTTTCCCCGAAATCGCGCGGGATGGCGTGCTGGCTGCGCGGCTACGGCACGATCTCGGTGCCGATGCCGCTGTTTGTGAAGATCTCCAGCAACAGCGAGTGGGGGGTGCGACCGTCGATGAAATGCACTTTCTTCACGCCAGCTTCGATGGCGTGAAGGGCGCTCTCGACCTTCGGAATCATGCCACCGGCGATCACCTGATCTTCCAGCAGGTTCTCAATCATGGAGCGGTTGACAGACGGAATGAGCGATTCCTTGTCGGTCGGATCGCGCATGATGCCGGGCACGTCAGAGAGGTAGATCATCTTCGTGGCTTGCAGTCGGCCCGCGACGGTGGCAGCGGCGATGTCGGCGTTGATATTGAGCACGATGCCATCCTCGGTGCGGGCGAGCGGCGAGAGCACGGGCACGGTCTCGGCGTGCACGGCGTCGAGGATCGGGCCGGTGCGGACGTCGATCACTTCCCCGACAAAACCGAGGTCCACGACCGTGGATTTGCCTTCGGTCTGCGGCGGGAGCTTGCGGCCGATGAGCACCGTCTTGCCGTGTACGCCAACGGCCTTGCCGCCAAGTTTGTTGAGCTGCTCGGCGATGTGAGGGTTGAGTTCGTTGTCGAGTACATCCTCGACGATACGGATGGACTGCTCGTCGGTCACCCGCAGCCCATTCACGAAGCGCGCCTTCAAGCCGGCGTCGCGCATCTTCTGCGTGATGGCCTTGCCGCCGCCGTGGATGATCACTGGATTGATGCCGACCGCTTCGAGAAACACCACGTCGCGGAGGAATCGCTCCACGACATTGTCGTCCTCCATCGCGCTGCCGCCGTACTTGATGACAAAAAGCTGCCCGCGGAAACGCTGGATGAAGGGCAGCGCTTCGATGAGGGCTTCGGTGCGATCAGCGGGGGACTTGGACTTCATGCGGGGAAGTTGAGAGTGGGTAGTTGAGAGTTGAGAGCCGCGTTATTGCCTGAGAGCACATGGATCGATGTGTTCGCAGGGGAAAAGAAAGGCGCTCGGATGGCGGAGCACTTCTGGAGTCTCTTCACCGGCTCACAACACTCAACACTCAACACTCAACTTCTCCGCTCCCTCACTCTCCCATGTTCAGCGTCACGTAGTCGGTGCTGAGGTCGGTGGTGAAGACGGAATATTCCGCGCTGCCGACCTGGAGCTCGATGGAGACGGTGAATTTTTTCTGCGCGACGATCTCCCGCAGCTTGGCAAAGGGTGTGCGGCTGGCCACGCCGCCTTTTACGGCGCTCACTCCATCGTAGAAAATGTCGGTCATTTCCTCCCGCATCCGCGCGCCGGAGTAGCCGATTGCGTCCATGATCCGGCCCCAGTTTGGATCACCCCCAAACCACGCGCACTTGGTGAGCGTGGAATTTGCCACCGCTTCCGCGACGCGCCGGGCATCCGTGAGAGACGCGGCCCCCTTCACCTGCACCTCCACAAATTTGGTCACGCCTTCGCCGTCTTCGACGATCATCCGCGCAAGCGAGCGGGTTACGTGATCGAGCGCCTTTTGGAAGAGCTTGAAGCCGGGGGTGCCGTAGCGCAGCGGCGCGTTCCCGGCGAGGCTGTTGGCCAGCATCAGCACGGTGTCATTGGTGCTCATGTCGCCGTCGACGGTGATGCGGTTGAAGCTCTGATCGACCGCGACGCTGAGCGCTTTCTGGAGCTGCTTTTTGCCGATCGCCACGTCTGTCGTGATGAAGCACAGCATCGTCGCCATGTTTGGATCGATCATGCCCGCGCCTTTCGCGATGCCGCCGATGCGCACGGTCTTTCCTTCGATGGTGAATTCGACTGCGACCTCCTTGGCAAAGGTGTCGCTCGTCATGATCGCGGCCGCCGCGCGCGCGCTGCCCTGCGCACAAGTGGCTGCGGGGAGCTGCGCGAGCGTTGCCTCGATCTTATCGATCGGCAGCGAGACGCCGATGCGACCCGTGGAGCAGACCAGCACCTGCCGCCACTTCAGCCCGAGTGCCGCCGCGACGGCTTCGGCCATCCGCTTCGCGTGCTCGATCCCGCGCGGTCCAGTGCAGGCATTCGCGTTGCCGGCATTCGCGACGATCGCGCGCACATCTGCAGTGCGGAGATTCGTCATGGAGACACGCACCGGCGCGGCTTTCACGCGATTCGTGGTGAAGGTGCCGGCCGCGACCGTCGGCTGGGGGGAGTGGATGAGCGCGATGTCCGGCTTGTCGGCGTTCGTCGCTTTGATGCCGCAATAGGCGCTGCCCGCCAGGAAGCCGCTGGGCGCGGTGATACCACCTGAGATTTCAGTGAAGGAGGACATGGATCGGTTCGACGCGAATGCCGCAGCGCGGAGACCCGAATCCGGGACGGGAGCAGCGTGGCGGATTTCACGCCGCACTTGCCCAAAGATCACGAAAAAAACACGTCGGAGGCTGCGAAGAGCGCCGAAAGTTTCCCGAAGAAGATTATCACGCGCCCTCGCCGAGGATCTCCGACGGGCTCGACCTAAGCTCGCACGTGCCCTAAGGTCATCGCCGCTGATGACAGGCCTTCTCGCACCCTTCCGGTCCCGCCGTGCATCACGCCCTGCGCCGCTATTTTTCGCTGCACTGCTCTTCGCGCCGCTCGCCAGTCTCGCGGGCGCGGCGCCGAGCTTCCGCACCGAGATCGCGCCGCTCCTCCAGCGGCGCTGCGTGGGCTGCCATGGGGAGGAAAACGCCAAGGGGCACTACCGCCTCGACACCTTTGCCCGGCTGACGAAGAGCGGCGACAGCGAGTTGCCGCCGCTCGTCGCGGGCAAGCCGGGCGAATCCGAACTTCACCGCCTGCTCCTCGAGCCGAGCGCCACGGACCGCATGCCGCAGAAAGCCGATCCGCTCCCGCCCGAGGAGATCGCGCTCATCGAGCGCTGGATCGCCTCCGGCGCGATCTACGACGGCGGCTCTCCGGACCGCGCCATGGCCGAACTCGCGCGCGGCGCCATGCTGCGCGCCGCGCCCGAGCACTATCCACGGCCCGCGCCAGTCACGGCGCTCGCCTTCAGCCCCGATGGAAATCAGCTCGCCGTGAGCGGCTACTACGAAGTGACCGTGTGGAATGTGGACGATGGCTCGCTGGTGCGCCGCATCGGCGGTTTGCCGGAGCGCATCACCTCGCTGGCCTGGGACGCGAAGCGAAAGTTGCTCGCCGTCGCCGGTGGCTCGCCCGCGCAGTGGGGCACGGTCGCGCTGCTCGATCCCGCCACTGGCTTCCAACCGCGCTTCCTCTGCGACCTCGCGGACACCGTCCTCGGCCTCGCCTTCAGCCCGGATGGCACGCGCCTCGCGGCAGGCGGCGCGGATCGCGCGCTGCGGATCTTCGACACCGGCAGCGGAAAGACGCTGCGGGTCGCGCGGCTGCACGCGGACTGGGTGCAGTCGGTCGCCTTCGACTCGAGCGGCACGCGGATCGTCACCGCCGGCCGCGATCGCTCGGCCAAGGTGCTCGATGCGAAAACTGGCGAACTCGACACGACCTACAGCGGCCACGACACCGCGCTGCTCGGCGCGATCTTTGTCGGCGAGAATACGATCGCTTCCAGTGCGCGCGGGAGGGCGGTGCATCTCTGGGATGGCCGCTCAGGAGACAAGAGCAAATCCATCTTCAAAGACTTCCCGACCGATGCGCTGGCCGTCGCCGCGATTCGCGGTGGCCTCGTCACCACCGGGGCCGATCGGCTGGTGCGAATCTTTCAGGTCAGCGACCGGCAGCAGCTCTTCGCGATGGCTGGGCACCAGGATGTAGTCCAGGCGCTCGCGGTGTCGCCGAATCAGGAATTCATCGCCAGCGGAAGTGCCGACGGAACGGTGTGCGTGTGGAGCGTCGCCTGCGGGAACTGGGTGCAGCGCTTCACGGCGAGTCCGTGATTACGCGAAGACTTCCGGGATCGCTTTGCCGTCCGTGATGAAGGCCGGCCGATTGGCGGCCGTGCGCACCTCGGTGTGCGGGTCGATGCCAAGCGCCTGGTAGATGGTCGCGGCGAGATCGTCGGGGCGCACGGGATCTTCGGCTGGATAGGCACCCGACTTGTCCGACGCGCCGTGGACGAAGCCGCGCTTCACCCCGCCGCCGGCGAGCAGCGTGGTGTAGCACTGTGGCCAGTGATCGCGGCTCACGTTCTTGTTGATGTTCGGAGTGCGGCCAAACTCGCCCATCCAGACGACGAGCGTGGTGTCGAGCAGGCCGCGTTCGTCGAGATCGGTGAGCAGCGTCGGCAGCGTCTCCTCGGTGCGCGGCAGATGGTACTTCTCCACGATGGGAAACATCCGCGTGTTGTTGAATCCATGGGTGTCCCAGCCGCCTTCCGTGGTGCTCTGGCCACCGATGCTCGGCGCGAAGTACACCGTCACAAACTTCGTCCCCGCCTCGACGAGCCGCCGTGCGAGCAGACAGCTCTGGCCGTAGGTGCTGCGCCCGTAGGAGTCGCGCACCTTGTCGGGCTCGGCGCTCAGATTGAAGGCGTCGCGCAGCTTCGGCGACTGGAGCATGCCCATCGCCTTGTCGTAGTAGCCGTCGAGCCCGCGCGCCTGCGCGGAGAATTCCATGAGCCGCGCCTGCCGATCCACGAGCTTCTGCAACTCGCGCCGCGCCTGCATCCGCTCGATCGGGATGCCTTCCGGCAGACTCAGCTCCGGCAGGGCAAAGCTCGCGGCATTCGGATCCTGCAGCACGAGCAGCGGGTCGTGCTTCTTTCCGAGAAAACTCGCGTGCTGTCCCGGCGTGATCGAGCCATCGGTAATCGTGTGCGGATACGAGATCGCCGTCGGCATTTCCCCGCGCACCGGCGCGAGCGCATCGACCACCGAGCCGTAGCCGGGGAAGAGTTCGAGCGAATCGCGGAGCCGCTGATCGTCGCTCGGCGGCGCGTGGCCGGTGAGCGCGTAGTAGCCCGCCGAGTTGTGATTCTTCATCGTGTGCGTCATCGAGCGGATGAGCGTCACCTTGTCCATGACCTTCGCGGTCTTCGGCAGCTTCTCCGAGACCTGGATGCCGTCGGCCTTGCTGGAGATCGGCTGGTAAGGCCCACGGATGCCTTCGGGCGCATCCGGCTTCATGTCGAACATGTCGATGTGCGAAGGCCCGCCCCATTGGAAAAGGAAGATCACCGACTTCGCCCGCGCCTTGATCTTCGCCGCCTGAATCGCCTCCGCGTGGAGGAGACCCGGGACGGTGAGCCCGAGCAGGCCGAGCCCGCCGACCTTGAGCGCGTGGCGGCGCGTCATCGCGGTCTGGTGAAAGCTGGAGCAGGCGAAGGACATGATCGTGAAATCTTACCGGCGGAAGACGAACTCCTTTGAGTTCAGCAGCGCCCACGCGAGATCTTCGAGCCCGCGGCGTTTGTCCGGGGCGGTGGCGAGATGCTGGGCGAAGCGTTCGCGCTCCGCTTCGTTCGGCGGACGGGAAAGCGCGGTCCAAAAGACTTCCTCCACCACCTCCCGCGCCGGCGCCGTGCTCGTGGCCCAATCGCGGAGCCGGTTGTCGCGGCGGGTGAGCAGGTCATTGATCGCCGGGCCGCTGATGAGCTGGAAGGCCTGCACCACGGTCGGTTCATTGGTGCGTTCGCACTCCGTGGCGATCAGCCGCGGTGGCTTGCCGAAGGCGAGCGCGAACCGGTCGAGGTCCGTGGTGAGCGGATGGTAGTGTTTGCGGCCTTCGGGCACTTGCGCGAGACGCGTGGCCTCGGGCCAGTCGTCGATGCGCAGCGGCGCCGCGAGCACCTTGCTCGTGGAGTCGATCAGTTGCTCCGCGGTCAGGCGGCGCACGAGGCCACGCGAAAAATTCACTTCATCGTCCGCATTGGTCCCATTCGGATCACTCGCGAGCTGATAGACACGCGACGCCATGATCGTGCGGATCGCGTGCCTCAAGTCGTATCCCTTCTTTTCAAAATCCCGCGCGAGTCCTTCGAGCAACTCCGGATGCGACGGCGGATTGCTCGCCCGGAAGTCATCCACCGGATCGACCAGCCCGCGCCCCAGCAGATGGAACCAGATCCGATTCACCTGCATCCGCGCAAACATCGGTGAGCGCGTGAGCCACTCGGAGAGCGCAAGCAGTTCGTCGCGCTCCTTCGTGATCTGCGGCACCTCGCCGCCGAGGAAGCGCGGAGTGGCGGCTTCGCCAGTACGCGGATTCAGCACCGTCGCGGACGTCTTGAGCAGCACGATTTGGTCGCCCTTAAACTCCCGGGTGTCGCTCTTATCCTTCTTCTTATTCTCGACGATCTTGTAATCGACGCGCGCGAAGAGCCCGGTCCAGTTGTAGTAATCGTCCTGCGTCCAGCGCTCGAAAGGATGGTTGTGGCACTGCGCGCAATTGAGCTGCGTGCCGAGGAAGACGCGCGCCGTATTCTCCGCGCGCATTACCGGATCGCGGTTGGCGCGCCACCAGTTCGCGGCGGGGTTTTGGTAAGTGGAGCCGCGGGCGGCGATCAGCTCACGCGCGAAGACGTCGATCGGCTTGTTCGCCGCGATACTCTCGCGAATCCAGCGGTGGAAGACCTCCATGCCTTTCGCGTCAAGCTGCCGCTCCTCGATCTTCAGTAGGTCCGCCCACTTCAGCGCCCAGAAATCCGCGAACTCCTCGCGCTTGAGCAACTCCTCGACGAGCCGCGGGCGTTTGTCCGCTGTGGAGTCGGCGACGAAGGCGCGCGCCGTTTCCGGCGACGGCACGAGCCCGAGCAGATCGAGATAGGCGCGCCGGAGGAAAGTGGTGTCGTCGCAGAGCGCGGACGGATTCGTGCGCAGCGTGCGCAGCTTCTTGAAAACGTGCTCGTCGATGAAGTTGGCCGCGGGCGGATCGCTCCACACGAAATCCTTCCGCGCCGGGACGAAGGCGAGCCGCACCGGCACCTGCTGGTCGAGATACCGCACGAGCACCGTCGATTCGCCGGCCTGCTCGCGCTTCACCACACCGTCCTCCGAGACTTTTACGAGCAGATTGCTTGGCTCGAAGACCGCGAGCCGGGTCACGTCGCGGCGCGTGCCATCGGCGAAAATCGCGGTCGCTTTCAGGGCCGCCTGCGTTTCGGGTTCGACGAGTACGCTTTCGCGCGGCGTGACCTCGAGCTTGGTCAGCCGCGGTGCATCGATGCCGGAGTCCAGCGCGCCGGCGCGCAGCCAGCCCGCCATCACCGCGTGCTCTGGAGAGCCCGGCGCAAAACGTTTTCCGCCCTCGTGCGGCACCGCGGCCGTCGCCTTGAGGAGGAGCAGACTTTTCTCGGGCTCCACGACATTCACTCGCCGCCCCGCTTGATCGCGAGTCAGCGCCAGCCAGTCGAGATCCGGATCCTGCCCGCGCAGCGAGAGCTTAAGCCCGCCTTTCCCCTGCCCATTGCCGTGACAGCCTCCGAGATTGCAGCCCGCCTTGGACATCACCGCCATCACATCGCGGCGAAAAAGCGGCTCCTCTGCCTGCGCGGATGGGATCAGCAGAGCGGCGGTGAGGACGAGAGAAAAGCGCTGGAACGTGAGTGACGGCATGGGAGCGACTGCCCTCTGAAGGAATTCGGGAACGCCCCGGACGCTAGGGTGATTCTGGCGGCAAGCTCCAGTCCGGGACCTACAGCAGGCCGGTCGTCTCCGCTTGCCCGCTCATGATATTCAGCGATTGCACGGCCTGGCCGGCGGCGCCTTTGGTCAGATTATCCTCCGCGCTGAGCAGCACGAAGCGCCCGGTGCGCGGATCGTGCCGCCAGGCGATATCGACGAAGTTCGTCTGCACGACATTCTTCGTATCCGGCAGTCCCTCCGTGCCGAGGAGACGGATGAAAGGCTCGCGTCCGTAGCTTTCCGCGTAGGCATTGTCGAGATGCCACGGCTCGATGTCGTCGGCCGGCGCGCAGAAGATCGTAGTGTGAATGCCGCGATTCACCGGCACGAGGTGCGGCGCGAAGTCGATCGTCACCTTTTCCCCCGCTGCCGTGGAAAGCTCCTGCTCGATCTCCGCGAGGTGGCGATGCTTCGGGATGCCGTAGGCGCGCAGGCTCTCGTTACACTCGGCGAAAAGGTAATCGACCTTCGCATTGCGACCGGCGCCGCTCACGCCGCTCATCGAGCAGACGACGATGCTCTGCGGCTTGATCAACCGCCGCTGGAGCAGGGGATACAGCGGGAGAATGATGCTCGTGGGATAACATCCTGGCGATGCCACGAGCTGCGCACCCTTGATCGCGTCCCGGTGAATCTCCGGCAGCCCATACACGCTCAGCGCCGCCAGCTCTGGCGCGTGATGCACCTCGCCGTAGAAGTCGTGATAGACGTGGACGTCCTTGATCCGGAAATCTGCGCTGAGATCGATGACCCGCAACCCCGCCGCGATGAGCGGCTGCGCATACTCCGTCGCCACGCCGTGCGGTAGTGCGAGAAAAACGAACTGCGCCCCGCTCTCCAGAATGCGCGTGATGTCTGACTCGATGAAGGCGAGTCCGGCATAGCGCGTGCCGGCAAATTTCGGGAAAACCTTCCCCACGGTCTGCCCGGCAAGCTGCCGCGAGGTCAGCGCCACGAGTTCCACGCCGGGATGCCGGATGAGCAGGCGGACGAGTTCCTCGCCCGAGTATCCGCTGGCTCCGACGACGGCTGCTTTAACGGGATTCATGGGCCGGGAAACTGCGTGCGCACGCGCACTTTGGAAACCGAAAAATCCGCTTCCCTTCCTTTGGGGCCGCCCTAGATTCCGCGTCTCCGCAACTCGGGCTGTAGTTCAGCTTGGTAGAACGCTTGAATGGGGTTCAAGAGGTCGTGGGTTCGAATCCCGCCAGCCCGACCAAACCGGAGAGCTGGCGCAAGTGGGCGTGTGAGTGTGCGAGCGTGGTCCGCCGTCGTCCGTGCAATTCACGGGGAATCTCCGGCAACCGCGGTGGAGTCGCGTCGGTCAGGCCGTTTTAAGTTCCTCCTCGCCAGACCACGACTTGCCTCGGGCATTGGAACAACGAACCACCGGCTGCCCAATCCTGAGGTCACCCAACCCCAAGCCAGTCGGAGAAAGACATCACCATGAATAAATTGACCAAATCGGGCTCCCTCCAAAGCACCCGTCGGGATCCATTTCAAAAAACGGCCGACTTCGAGCGCGGTCTCGAACGCTTCTTCAGTCGCCCGCCGGACGCCGACTACAAGGACGGCGTGCCAAGCGTACGCCTGCCCGCGACCTCGGAAGCCAAGACCAGGGCTGTCGAAGTAAAGGCCGCGTGACCTCACGCGCGCGAATCCAGATGTCCGTCAGCGAAATCCTCGGCACCATTCACGATGGGAGTATGCAAGTCTGCGCCACGGCAGAGGGGGCGTATGATCACGCGGCGGAAAAGCTCTCGGTCACCCTCGACGCCTTCACGCGGCGTGCCGACATCCCCGATGATGGGGCGCATCTGGCGCAGCCGTGGCTGCCGCAGGGCGAGTGCGTGGCCGAGCACCTGCCGCGCGAAGAGGCCGACGCCTTCGT
>JANPIS010000607.1:0-2199 GCA_031425095.1 Chthoniobacteraceae bacterium | reverse complement strand
GATTTGTCGCCCTTCTGCCAGCCGCCTCCATGAATGAAGACGATCACCGGCAGCGGCTTTTCGTCCGCGGGTTTTTTCGGTAGGTAGAGATCGAGTTTCTGGCGCGGATTGTCGGAACCGGCGTAAGGCAGATCGCGTTTTGCGTCGATCGCATCGGGCAGCGCGCGTTGCGCGAAAAGACTCGTGGCAAAGAACAGCGGAAGGAGAGCGCGGATGAACATGGACCGAGAAACGGCAGAGCGCCGGGAAGGTTGCGAAAGCACCGAGAATTTTCGCCTGGCGCAGAGTTGCTGCGATGGCTGCCTGCGGGTTTTCCGGGCCGGCACCGGCCCACAAATGCGGCAATTCCTGCGCTCCGGCCTAGCGCGGGAGCAGGACCCCGGACGGATTCAGCCCCGCTGGTCGCCGCTGCTCGCATCGCTCCGGGCGATGGCGCTGCGGCGCGGATGGCCGCGCGTGAGCTGTCTGGCTTCCGGATTCTGCGCCATGCCGTTGTCGGCCCACTCGTCCGCGTGCTCGCCGTATTTCGCGTGGAAGGCGCGGAGGTTTTCGTGGGCGATGAATTCCGGGTGCTCGACGAGCACGTCATACGGCCCGGGACGGCTGAAAATCTTCGCCATGATCGGCACCAGATCGAGGACGAAGAGCGTGCCGAAGATCACGGCAAACTGGAAGAGGCCAGCGATCCACTTGTAGCCCTGCTCCGCGCGTTCAGCGTCGTCGGCGTCGGGGGCGGGGAGAAAGATCACGCGATAAAGGCCGAGCGTTTCCTCCATCGGATCGAGCACGCCGACCATTTTGCGTTCGAGCCGCGTGATGTGGGGAAGGTAACGCTCCTCGTGTTGCTTGAAGGCGGCGAGGTGATCGGTGAGCAGCGCGGCGGTCTGCTCGGCGAGCTTTTCGAGTTGCTTCGGATGATCGGCTTCGAGCGCGGCAATCTCGGCTTCCACTTTCGCGAGGCGCTCCTTCCGGATGCGCTCCTTCTCGCGGCCTTCTTCCACGAAGGACTCGCGCTTGGTGACCAGGCCATCGAGCCAAGCATTCCGGTCGGCGAGACGTGCATTGGCGAGATCCTTGTCGCCGGTGATGAGCGCCGATTGCTGAGTCCTGGCGACTCCCTCCAGCGCGCGGAGTTCTGCGGTCACGCCGCTGTCGCGTGCCTTCATGTCCTTGAGGCGCGGGCCGGAGCCCGCTTGCTTTTTTTCGGGGTAAAACTCGTTCGGCTCGCCCAGTGCCTCACGCGCGATCGCTTCCACGAGGCGGCGATGAAGATCCTGCTTCTCGGTGATTTCCGCCTGCGTCTTGGTGAGCGATTCCTTCAGCGCCTCGAGTTGGGAAAGCACGGTGCGCGTCGCACCGCTGGCTGGCGCCACGAAGTCGGGCGCGCTTGCCTTGACCCGCTCCTCGACCATGCGCTCGTCGGCGTAGGTCTCCGGATTTAGGATCGCCTTCTGCAACTCGGGAAGTTGCCCCGTGAGCGCCTCGCGGGCGGTCGTGAACTCCGCGACAAGTTTCTCCCGCGTCAACGCTTCATCGGCGTTGATCTTCTCCCGCGCCGCCCGCAGGCCCTGCCGCTTCTCGGCCTCTTCCGTGCGCAGATTGTTCAGCCGCCCCTGCAGCTCGGTCTGGATGCGGTAGGTGATCGCAGGCCGATATTGATCGAGGCAAAACGGAAACCCGATCGCCACGCTCACCACTCCCGCGAGCCCAAAGCGAAACGCCACCTGCATGCACCGCCGCCAGAAGGACTGAAACGGTCGATACGTCGCGAGCAGGATGCGATCGGTATTCATGATCACAAAGGCCCAGGCCAGCGCGATGCCGATGACTGAGGCCCACGGCGGATCGGCGAAACGGCTCTTCGCGTAAAAGATCATGCCGAGGAAGGACATGATCGTCGGAATCAGCACCGTGCTCCCGAGCACCGCCACACGTTCGCGCTCAGTGGCCGGGCAATGCTGGAGTGCCTCCCAGCGCGCGCCAGCCAGCCAGTAGAGTGGACGCCGCCACCGTTCGCCGCTCACGGGTGGATCGGTATCGAGGTCGAACTTGGGTGCATCATACTGCCCGAACATGGTGGGACGGTACCGGAAGGTCCTCGCGATGCGAGCCCGCATGCCAAAAAGTTCTCGCCGCGCGCGATGGTCGCGGCAACTCACACCTTGGTCTTTGCTCGCAAATGGGGTATCTCAACCGCGG
>JANPIS010000606.1:0-2505 GCA_031425095.1 Chthoniobacteraceae bacterium | reverse complement strand
GAGGACACGCGCGCGCTCACCGGCGGTCTGTTCGAATTGGAGGTCCCGGTGAACGTCAACGCGCGGCTCTACGACTACGACCAGCTCATCATCATCGGCCCGGTCTTCCCGCACGAGGTCGTCGGGTTTTCCGGCGGAAACAAATACCTCTTCCCCGGCGTGAGCGGTCCCGAGGTGCTGAACTTCTTCCACTGGCTCGGCGCTGTCGTCACCAACCCGATGATCATCGGCAACAAATGGACGCCCGTGCGCAAGGTTGTCGATCGCATCGGCTGCATGGTCGAGGTGCCGAAGCTCTGCCTCTGCATGGTCGTCGACCACGCGCAGCTCGCGGGGCTTTTCATCGGCTCGCCGGAGGGTGCGTGGGATGAAGCGAGCGAGCTCTCGAAGAAGCTGCACATCGAATACAAGGATCGTCCTTTCCACACCGTGCTGAGCTGCGCGCCCGAGATGTACGACGAACTCTGGGTGGGCGGCAAATGCATGTACAAGTTGGAGCCGGTGGTCGCCGATGGCGGTGAACTCATCATCTACGCGCCGCACATTCACGAGATCAGCCTCACCCATGGGCACCTCATCCGGCAGATCGGCTATCACTGCCGCGACTACTTTCTCAAGCAGTGGGACAAGTTCAAAGACATCGCCTGGGGCACGATCGCGCACAGCACCCACGTCCGCGGCATTGGTACCTATGAGGATGGCGTGGAAAAGTGCCGCGTGCAGGTGACGCTCGCGACGGGCATCCCCGAGGAAATCTGCCGGGAGATCAACCTCGGCTACCGCGACCCCGCGACGATCAACCCGGCCGACTACGCCGATCGCGAAGACGAGGGCATCCTCTACGTGCCGAAAGCCGGCGAAATGCTTTACCATCTGCGGCAGCGGCCGGAGTGGGCGCGGGAGATGTGAGCCGCGGCGCTCAGACGCGGTCGCTCGAGGGGAAACCCTTGGTTTGACCGTGGAAAATTACGGATGAGGAAGGGGGCGTGGCCCGTCCTGTGCTTTTACGGGGGAAGCTCATGACCGCCATCCCGAACCAAAAGAAACGAGTCCTCTTCGTCGATGACGAGACGATGCTGCTCGACCTCTACAAGCTGGTCTTTGAGGACGAGAGCGATCACTGGGAGATTTGCTTCGCCCCCGGTGGCAAAGAGGCCCTCGCCCTGATGGACGCCGCGCCGATGGACGTCCTCGTCTCCGATATGCGCATGCCCGGCATGAGCGGCGCGGAACTCGTCCAGGAAGTGATGAAGCGGCATCCGAAGACCTCGAGGCTCATCATGTCCGGCTACGCCGATTCCGAACAGATTGCGCAATGCCTCGGTGCGACTCATCAGTTCATCGCCAAGCCCTTCGAGCTCCAGATCCTGCGCGGCACCATCTCGCGGGTCTGCTCGCTCGATTCCTGCCTGCTCGACGAGCGGCTGACGAGTCTCGTCGCCCAGTTGCGCAGCCTGCCGAGCCTGCCGTCGCTTTACTTCCGCATCATGGACGCGCTGGCCTCGCCCGACTCGTCGCTCGAGCAGATCGGCAGCATCATTGCCAGTGATCCGAGCATGACGGCGAAGATTCTCCAGTTGGTGAATTCCGCGTTTTTCGGCATCGCGCGCCGCATCTCGAATCCGGTTGAGGCCGTGCAATTTCTAGGCGTCGGCCGCGTCCGGTCGCTGGTCCTGTCGCTCCACGTTTTCTCGTGCTTCGATGAGGTGCGGGTCAAAAATTTCTCCATCGAGCGCGTCTGGAAGCACAGCCTCTCCACCGGACTCGTCGCGCAGAAGATCGCGCGCATGCAGAAGGCCGATCGCGCTTTCGTCGATGAGGCCTACGTCGCTGGCATGTTGCACGACATCGGCAAGGTGATGCTCGCGGCCAGCCTGCCCGATCTCTACGAAAAGACCGTCAATCTGGCCGCGAATGAAAAGCTGCCGCTCGGGGAGGCGGAGCGGGAAATCTTCGGGGTGACCCACGCCCAGGTCGGAGCCTACCTGCTGGGCCTGTGGGGGCTGCCGATCACGATCGTTGAGGCGGTCGCCTTCCACCACGAGCCGCAGATGAGCGGCGTAAAAACCTTCAGCCCGCTGACCACGGTGCACGTGGCCCGAGCCCTGGAGCGGCAGCTTCGCGAACCCGAAGCGAACGCGACGGAAGTCGCGATCGATACCGAATACCTTTCCGAACTCGATCTGGAGGACCGGCTGGAAGACTGGCGCGACGCAGCGGAAGAGACGCTGAGCGAGAACGGGTAAGGCGGCTCGCTCTGAAAGGGAGGAACGGCCCGCCTGCGAGCGCGCCAAGAGCTACGCCCACGAAAGCCGGCGCTGGCGTCTGACTGCATGACTGGCGGCGGTCTGCGGCCCAAAAACTTCTCGCACGATGGGGGTGCTCTTGTATCCTCCGCCTCCCTTTTAACTCACACGAATACCACTATGGAACCTACCGCAGACATCGCCGTCATTGGCCTGGCCGTCATGGGCCAGAACCTGATCATGAACATGAACGACCACG
>JANPIS010000605.1:0-14380 GCA_031425095.1 Chthoniobacteraceae bacterium | reverse complement strand
GCAGCGTTCGCACCGGCGGCTTCGAAGGTGACAAAGCCGGCGTGCGCCGTGGCGGCAACACCGAGAACTGCTGTCGTGGAGAGGAGGTGGGAGAGTTTCATGGATGGGATTTCAAGTGTGGCACCGACTTGTGAACTACTTCCTTTTCCGAACCGAACCGTGGGTCTGGTGTAGCAGGCGGCAGCACTCTGGCGATCTTTTTGTTTGGCATTTCCTTGCGCAAATGCGTCGCCGACCACCTTCGCTTTGCCCCCTGCAGACGACGCCTCGCGGGACTGGCTGGTCAGCGCTTCGCCTCAGGGTCGCCGGTGCCGCGGTGGCGCCGGTAGGCGCGGACGATGGCTTGCACGAGTTCGTGGCGGATGACGTCGCGCTCGGCAAACTGGCAGAAGCCGATCCCGGGCACTTGTTCCAGAGCTTGCACTGCCTCGATGAGGCCGGAGCGCTTGTTCGGCGGGAGATCGATCTGCGTCGGATCGCCGGTGATCACAGCCTGTGACTCACTGCCGAGACGCGTGAGAAACATGAACATCTGCTCGGCGGTCGTGTTCTGCGCTTCGTCGAGGACGACGAACGCGTGATTCAGCGTCCGGCCGCGCATATAGGCGAGCGGGGCGATCTCGATGACACCGCGCTCCATGAGCCGCTGGAGTTCCTCGGCATCGATCATGTCGTAGAGCGCGTCGTAGAGGGGCCGCAGATACGGCATGATCTTCTCCTTGAGATCGCCGGGTAGAAATCCGAGTGCCTCACCGGCCTCCACGGCGGGCCTCGTGAGGACGATGCGGGTGACCTTCTCGCGCTTTAGCGCAGCGACAGCCATGGCCATTGCGAGATAAGTTTTGCCGGTGCCGGCGGGGCCGAGGCCGAAGACGATGTCGTGCTCGCCGATGGCACGGAGGTAAGCGCGCTGGCCAGCGGTCTTCGGCACGATCGGCGGACGTTTCGGCGACGTGAGGATGCGCGTATCGAGGAGTTCATCGAGCCCGGAACTCCCCGCTTCGAGGACCGAGTTGAGCGCGTACTGAAACTCGTGTTTGCGGATCGGAATCCCGGCAGACCGCGCCCGCTCGAGTTGTTCGAAGACTCTCCGCGCGAGATCGAGCTTCTCCGGCTCGCCGTCGAGCTTCAGCCAGCCTTCGCGCGTCGTGACTTTCACGCCGATCGCCTCCTCGAGCCGCTTCAGCAGCGCGAGGTCATTGGCAAAGAGCTGCGCCAGCGAGCGCGCGCTCTCGAATTGCAGAGTCTGCGTTTCGGTCACGGGGGAAACACTCCACCCTCAATATTCTGCATTACCGGAAGCCATAAGCCAGCGACCATGTAGTCCGCTCTTTCGGCGACTTCTCCACCTCGACGATGAGGTAATACGAACCGGTCTTCTTCGGGATGATCCGGGCCGCAGCGAAGTTCTTCTTCTGCCACGCCTCGACCTCCGCGAGGTGGCCTTCGCTGTCATAGATGTGGACGGAGATCTTCGCACCATCGGCGTCCGTACCGAGCCAGAACCAGTATTCGTTGCCCTTGAACAGTTGATGGACGATGGCCTTGGTCTGCTTCGCGGCGAGGTCACCGCCCCAGTAATCTTCGCGCACGGTGAAGCCTTCTTTTACGTAGGGCTCGGCCGCTTCAAGGGCGAATGAGAGGGCGTCGTCAATGGTGGCCTGGGCCGGCGGAACGGCGAGGAGCAAACCGCAGAGAGCGATCCAGAGGAGAGCGAATCTATTCACAAGAGAGGAAGTGCGGGATGCAGGTCGGTGGCTCAATCGGTCTTGGAGTTGATTGCCCGGACCAGATCGCGGGCGATGACTTCGATCTCCTTCACGCTTTTCTCGGAGATCTCGGTGCCGTCCGTGAGACCGACCAGCGGGCGGATTTCGATCAGGCCTTTCTGCACTTTGCTGACCACCGGGTTGGCTTTGATCTTTGGTCGCATGCTGGATATCTGCCGGTCGAAGTAATCGAGGAGCACGGGCTGATGCAACAATTCCGCGCCGTCCTTGGTGAATGTCTTCGACACCACCGCGGTCAGCGCCTCGGTACCGCGAAGCCAGCCGCCAAGACTCACGAGTTGAGACATCTGCTCGCTCTTCAGCTCAAGCATGGCCTCTTTGACATCCGAGAGGGCGCCGTCGAGTTCACGGCGGACGGACCGCCAGTCTTTCTTCTCAGCGAAGTCGGTGATGCTCTTGCTGCGCTTGAGGACGGCTTTGCGAACACCGATCGCATCGGACAGGGTGAGCACGGCGCGACCGATCTTCTTCACTTCCTCCACATTCTCCGCCTCCACGGCAACGAAGCCTTCGGCGATGACAGTGCCGAGCAACAGCGCGACCTGCGCTTGTTCGCCAGTGGGCTTGGCATTGTTCACCGGGCGAAGCACGTCTTCCCAATGCGGCTTCCCGAGCTTATCGAGGACCCCGAAGATCTCGCTCGGCACCGGAACCACGACCTGATCGATCATCGCCGACATCGTCGGCAGCTTGCTGACGTCGATGCGGGCCGCGGGTTCGCCGAGCACGAGTGAGGGAAGGGTGCCGAAGGCGAGGAGGAAAGCTTTCTTCATAGTGGGCAACAGACCATCCAGAGAATGGTCGCGAACTCAAACAGAGCGCCGGAAGCACGGGCAAGCAATCTTTTCCCCGCGCTCCTCCCCGGCTCGCGGGCCCGGAGCGCTGAAGGTCACGAGTTGCGGCTCGTCGCGGCCCGCAATCCCCCGCCGCACTCGACTTTGCCAAGCCTTGCAGTAAGAACGTCCGCTCTGTCCCGCCCACTCCCACCTTCACCGCTCAGGATGTCTCCTCAGTCTTCCGTTCCGTGCGCACCGGTCGTGTTCGTCGTCTTCAATCGCCCGGACTGCACCCGCCGGGCGCTCGAGCGCATTCGCGCGGCGCGACCGGGACGACTCTTCGTGGTCTGCGACGGACCTCGAGCTGGCGTGGCCGACGACGCCGCGCGGGTGGCGGAAGTGCGGCGGATCGTGGAGGAAGGCGTGGATTGGCCATGCCGTGTGGAGCGCGAGTACTCGGAGGAGAATCTCGGCTGCTCGCGGCGCCCGTCGTCGGGATTTACTTGGGCATTTTCCCAGGTCGAGGAGGCGATCATTCTCGAGGACGACTGCCTTCCCGACCCGAGTTTCTTCTCCTATTGCACGGAACTTCTCGCCCGCTACCGCGACGACGAACGGGTCATGCACATCGGCGCGAGCAATTTCCTCGAAGGCAAATGGCCACTGCGGACGAGCTACGCCTTCTCGCGCTACAATCACAGTTGGGGTTGGGCGACATGGCGCCGGGCCTGGCAGCACTTCGATATCGAAGCGCGCGTGTGGCACGACACGGCGACCCAGCGCCGCGTGATCGCGAGTTGCCAAAGCGCCGACGAACGCGGCTACTGGCACTCTATTTTTACCGAGGCGGCTGCCTCTCCCGGAGCGGTAAGCTACTGGGATTTCCAGTGGACGCTCGCGTGCTGGGCAGTCGGCGGGCTGGCGATCTATCCGAGCACAAATCTCGTGGAGAACATCGGCTGGGGAGCAGATGCGACCCACACGCAGGATTCGGAGACCCGGCTGCATCGCCCGGCGGAACGCATGCCGATGCCGCTGACCCATCCGAAAACTGTGCGGGCTCGGGCGGCGTTCGATCTGGCGGCATTTCATAGCGTCTTCATGCCCGCGACCCCGCTGCGCGCGCGCGTCACTCGCGTGGTGCAAAATTTCACCGCACGAACCCGGCAGGCCCGCACCCGATGAGTCCAGCGGAATTTCTCAATGTCGGTTGCGGGCGGCGCTTCTCGCGCGATCCGCGGTGGCTGAATGTGGACCTGGTGCCGGCCGCCCCTGAAGTGCAGCAGATCGATGCGCAACACGGCCTGCCTTTTCCCACGGCATCCTTCGCCGCCGTTTATCATTCGCACGTGCTGGAGCACCTCGATCCTGCCGCGGGGCTGGAACTGCTCCGTGAATGTCACCGCATCCTCAAGCCGGGCGGAATCCTGCGCGTCGTCGTTCCGGATCTGGAGACGATCGCGCGCTGCTATCTCGCGCGTCTGGACGAGGCCCGCACCGGCACTCCGGGAGCGAGTGCGCGCTATCGCTATCAATGGGCGGTCGCGGAATTGTTCGATCAAATCGTGCGGCGTTCATCCGGCGGCGCGATGCTGGAACTCCTCCGAACTCGCGACCCGGCGCTCCGCGCATACGCGATCGAGCGCTGCGGAGCAGAGGTCACAGGGATCATCCGCGATCTCGACACAGCAAAATCCCCCGCCCCGGTCGCGCGACGCGATTGGAGCCTGCGCAGTATTCTGCGCGCACTTCGCGAACGCTGGCAGGCACGGGTGATGGGACGGGATCTGGAGTGGATCCGGCGTGCGAAGTTTGCCGAATCCGGCGAAACGCATCGGTGGATGTACGACGAGTATTCCTTGTGCATGGCGCTCGGCGACGCGGGTTTTCTTGACGCCAAACGCTGCACCGCGACTTCGAGCAAGATCACGGATTGGGCGGGCTATGAAATCGATGCAGACGCCGCAGGTCAGGCTTTCAAACCGGACTCGCTCTACGTCGAAGCGGTCAAGCCTCACGACCGCCCGCTGTGAGGATCGCACTCGTCAGCGACTACGCGACTCAGGGCGGCGCAGCGATCGCGTGCAACCGGCTCGCCGTCGCCCTTGCCGCGCAAGGAGCGACGGTCGCACGCTTCAGCCTCGACCGGGGCCCGCGCCCGTGGCTCGGGTCCGGTGTTGCGTTTGCGCCGCAGACTTCCGGGCGGCGCGCAGCAGGGCTGGTGCAGGTGCTGGAAGGTTTCGGCCTGTCGCGAGCCGCGCGATCGCTGCGCCTGCGGGACACAGGACGATTACTCCCGCGCGCGCTTGCGGACTGGAGGCCAGACATCATCAATCTACATAACCTCCACGGCTTCGACGGCCGCTGGCATTCCGTGGAAGCGCTGGCGCGACTCGCGCCGATCGCCTGGACTTTGCACGACATGTGGAGCTTCACCGGACGCTGCACTTACTCGTACGCATGCCGGCGCTTCGAGACTGGCTGCACCGCAGAATGCCCGACGCCCGGCGAGTATCCGGCGCTGGCGCCGACATTGATTGGTGAGCAGTGGGCGCAACGGGCGCGTTTTTTCGAACAGCATCCGCAGGCTGCAGCCATCGCTCCGTCCCACTGGCTGACCGACGAAGCACGCCGCGGGCTGTGGCGAAATCATCGCGTGGAGGCGATTCCCAATAGCCTCGACCTCCACACCTACGCCCCGATCGAGCAGCCCCTCGCCCGCACGGCCCTTGGCCTTCCACCACGGGACCGGCCCACGCTGCTCTTCGTTGCGGATTACCTCACGGAAAGGCGCAAAGGCGGGGCGCTCGTGGCGTCGGCGCTCGCGGCTTGCGGGCGTGACGTCGCCGTCTGGACGCTAGGTCATGGAGAATTCTCTGGGTTGCCGCCAAACGTCCAATGCCACTCGCTCGGCTACGTCACCGATGAGCGGATGAAGGCGCTCATTTTCTCAGCGGCCGACGTGCTCGTGCATCCAGCTCCCGTGGACAATTTTCCCAACACAATCGCGGAGTCTCTCGCCTGCGGCACGCCCGTTGTTGCATTTCACACCGGCGGAATCCCGGAAATGCTCGCGGCGCCAAACTGCGGCTGGCTAGCGACAGAAATCACCGCGGACGCCCTCGGACAAGGGATCGCCTTGGCGATCGCGACGCTCCCACTCACCCACGAGCTGCGGCTCGCAATCCGCGCGGTCGCCGCTCCAGTGTTCGATCCCGAGCGCCAGGCGCGGTCGTACCTGGAACTATTTGAAGGCCTGGTAACCGATGTTCACCACCGTGCCTGAACTTCATCCTGCGGCGCGAACAGATTCCCCCATCCGCCCCCCGGCACTTTTCTCCTTGCGTTGCCTGCCTGAATCGCTAGCCTCCGCGCCCTCTCAAACCTTATATGGCAAAAACCTGCTGGCTCGAACGTGAAAAGCGCAAAGCTGCGACGGTGGCAAAATTCGCCGCCCTCCGTGCTGAACTGAAGAAGAAAGGCGACTACCTCGCGCTCCAGGCTCTGCCGAGGAACGCCAGCCCCGTGCGCATGAGCCGTCGCTGCCAGGCTACGGGCCGCAAGCGCGCCTTCATCGGTCGCTTCAAACTCTCTCGTATCGCGCTCCGTGAACTCGCCTCGAACGGGATGATCCCCGGAGTGACCAAATCGAGCTGGTAGGCGCCCGCGCCAAATATTTCCATTCCGAGTCGCGGGTCTCGCATCCGCGGCTCGTTTTGTTTTCCCGGAAGAAGCCCCGATGAACTTCGTCGCCACAGTACCTGCGCTGTCCCTCGCCGCCTCCGAGGTGATCGCCCGCGAGTGGGACACCGGCGGCACCATCGTGCTGCAGCTGGCCGTGGTTTTCTTCCTCGTGGTGCTCAATGGGTTTTTCGTCGCGTCGGAGTTTGCCATCGTGAAGGTGCGCGGCAGCCAGCTCGAGGCGGTCGAGGGCGAGGATGAAAAGCGCGTGGCCTTTGCGCGGCACGTCACCGTCCATCTTGACGCGTATCTCTCCGCGACGCAGCTCGGCATCACCCTGGCGAGTCTGGCGCTCGGCTGGGTGGGCGAGCCCTTCCTTGCCAAGATGCTCCAGCCGTTCTTTTTCCTCGCGGGCATCGAGGCTGAGGGTGTGATCCGCACCGTCTCCGTCGCGCTGGCCTTTGGCATCATTACCTTCCTCCACATCGTCCTCGGTGAGCTCGCCCCAAAGTCGCTCGCCATTCGGAGATCGCTGCCGACCACACTTTGGGTGGCGCGGCCGCTCGGCCTCTTCTACATCGTCTTTAAGCCAGCCATCTGGTTTCTGAATGGTGCCGCCAATCTCATCCTCAAGCACGTCTTCAAGCTCCAGCCGGTGAGTGAGCATGAACTGGCGCACAGCGAGGAGGAGTTGCGCGTGATCCTCGCCGAGAGCGAAAAAGCCGAGGAGGTCTCATCGCTCGGACGCGAGATCCTCATCAACGCCCTCGACATGGCCAATCGCGTGGTGCGCGATATCACCACCCCTCGCGGCGACGTGGTCTTTCTGAATACCGAGGAGTCTTTCGAAGAGAACTTGAAGAGGGCCATCGAGTCGCGGCACACCCGCTTTCCCCTGTGCGAAGGCCACCTCGACAACACCATCGGCCTCGTCCACATCAAGGACCTTTTCAAGCTCATGCGAGAGCCGGCTCCGGACCTGCATGTGATCCGCCGCGACCTGCTCCACGTGCCCGAAATGATGGCGCTCGAGAAGCTGCTCACCTTCTTCCTCAGCAGGCACGCGCATCTGGCGCTCGTGGTCGATGAATTCGGCGGGACGACCGGGATCGTGACCCTCGACAACGTGCTGGAAGAGCTCGTTGGCGATATTCAGGACGAGTTCGACGCCGAGAAGCCCGAACTCCGGAAAGTGAACGAGGACGAATTCGATATCGCCGGCTCACTCGGACTTTACGAGTTGAAGGATCTCATGGGGCTCGAGATCGAGAGCAATGAAGTAAGCACCGTCGGCGGCTATGTCACGCACCTGATTGGTCACATGCCGAAGCAGGGCGAGCAGGTGAAGGTGGACGAATATCGGGTCACGGTCACCGAAACCGACGGACGCCGGGTATTGCGACTGCACTTCCAGCGCGAACCGGCGCAGGCCCCGGAAGTACCGAGCCCGTAGCGCGCAGCAGGGGCAATCTTCGGGGAAACTTTCGCGGCTACTGGACGGCAAAAGCTCGGGAGAATTTGCACCGTGCCGAGGTTTCTCTTGAGTATTTATCATAATTTTGAGACCTTTTTGCGTGCTGGTAGTAATGGCCAATTTTCGCACCATCTCGATGGGATCCGCCGTTTTCTTACGGGCTTCCGAAACTCCAACTGGCCTGCGGAATCTCTGTGATAAAAACCACTTGCAGGACCGCGATCGAACGTCATCTTTCTGAGCTCCCGTCTCCCCAGACTCGCGACCAAGAACAGACGTATGTCTGCGAGGTATTTCCCCCAAGTCACACGTCCGTCACTTTGCACGGGCATCTTTCTCGTCCTTGAAGAATAAAATTTTCGCAGGCCAGTTCACCGCTGCCGCATTTCTGTGCGCGAGCAGGAGGTGGTTCGTCGCGGTAATCGCGGCGGGCATGGCGCTCGGCGCTTCGCTGGCAAACGCGCAGCAGTTCGCCATGTCGACCACCAACGTGGCTCCGGCGCAGATTTCCGACAGCCAGAAGGCAGCGGTCCTTCGAGTCAGCCTGAGCAACTCGGCGGCGACCGGAGTACCGCTGCTGCAGTGGGATAGCATCGGTCTGAGGTTGGAGGCGAATGCGGGTGTAGCGCTGAATGCTGGAGCGACGGCTGCACTCATTGCGACCCTCGAGGTGTATCGCGACGCCAATGGATCCGGCGCGTTCGAGAGTGGGAGTGACCTCCTGGTCGCACAAAACTTCTTCCTGCCTGTGGCACCGGACGGTGGAGTCAATCTCACTTTCGACGGCTCCGATCCGGCAACTCTGCAACTCCCCGCTGGCACGAACGCGCGTTTCTTCGTCGTCGTCACCCTGACCGGAAATGCTTCATCCGCCACCCCGAATACCTTGCGACTCACCCACCTCGCCAACGGCCCCTTGGCCAGCACGGCGCGCAACGCCAACACCAGCGCTCTGGTCACCCTCACGGCAGCGCCGGATATCTCGACTCCCGTCATCACCGCAACGCTGGACGCCCCGCCGGTAACGACTGGCCTCCTCCCGGTCGTCATTCAGCAGCCGCCGAAGCCCGCGTTGGTCTCACTTCATCCCGCTTTTCAGGACGCTCAGGAATCGCCGGCCCAGCTCGCCTACTCCGTCACCGCAAACACCAACCCGGGACTCGTCAGTTTCGTCGGCATCGACTCCTCAACCGGCGTCCTGACGCTCGACCCCGCAACCGGTGCTCAGGGGCAGGCGCAACTGACCGTGCAGGCCACGGATAGTACCGGCAAAGCGGTCACGACCGGTCTTGCACTACATGTCGGCCCGCTGGCGAATTACGTGGAGTTTGCGAGTGCCTATTTCGGAACCGGCGGTCCTGGGATTAGCGGAGTCGCGGACGATCCCGATCGCAGCGGCCTCACCAATCTCCTGAAGTACGCCTTCTTCCTGCATCCCTTGAAGGTCGGAGATCGCGAAGGGCTCCCGACGTTGAGCCGGACGGGGAATGCTCGTGTCTTCAGTCATCTGCGGCCCAAGTTTTCGACCGATCTCGTTTACGCATACGAACACTCGAGCGACCTCGTGACGTGGGTCCCCGCGGTCTCCGGCGTGGACTACTTCGCTGCGACGATGGATCTCGGCGACGGATCACAGCGCGTCGAGTGCCTCCTCCTGAAAAACCCGGCCCAAACCTTCATGCGGGTGAAGGTACAACTGATTTCAAACCCACCACCGCCGGGTGCCGGTACGGCTGGCGGGAGCGGATCGGGGAGTGCAGCCGGGCAAATTCCACCGCCAGCCGGTTTGCCGCCACCACCTTCCGATCCCCCGCTCCCGATCGACGGGGGCGCGGTTTTCCCGAGTGAGTCGTTCGTGCTCGGCAATCTCACGCTGCCGAGCGCGGTCACTTCTGCCGATCTGAACAATGACGGCTGGATGGACCTCGTTTCCATTTCCGAAGGTGACGATCGAGTCTCATGGTACCGCAACGAAAATGGCGTTTTCGGCCCGCGGCAGATTCTCTCCGGCCAGACGCGCAGCGGCGCTGGAATCGTGTGCGCCGACTTTACCGGCGACGGCCTGCCGGAGATCGCCTCCGCATCTCCGTTCGACAACAAGATCGCCTGGTATCCCAACTTCGGAGGTGGCGCGATGGGAGGACAGACCATCATCACCACGACCGCCACCTATGCGACGGCCATCGCCGCTGCGGACATGGACGCCGACGGAAAGATCGATATCATCGCGGCCGCTGGATACGGCCCTGAGAGCAAGCTCGTGTGGTTTAAGAATCAGGGCGCGCCGAGTTACTTCATCGTCGGTCAGGAGAATGCGATCACTAGCCAGAGCGGCCCCGGGATGGCCACGGCCGGAAACTTCCCGAGCTCGATCGCGGTGGCCAACATCGATGGCGATCCGAACGGTTACGCCGACATCGCGATCGCCTCCTTCAACGACTCCACCGTGACCTTCCTCCGCGGCAACGGCGCGAATACCTTCACGCGGCAGGTGCTCTCGACGATCGAGGGCGGCGCGATCGAGGTCGCCCTCGGAGATATTGATGGCGACGGATTGAAAGACATCGTCTCGATCTCCGCCTACGGTATCCCCGCGCTCGGGCAATCCGGCGGACGCGTGATGTGGTACAAGAATAATGGCGCCGCGCCATTCGGTCCTGGTCAGCCCATCGCGATCGAGACAGCGGGGCTGAACGGAGTCGCCGTTGCCGATCTGAACAACGACGGAAAGCTGGACGTACTCGCCGCTACCGTCCGCCCGCCAGGGAACGGAACAACGGGACGCCTTCTTTGGTTCCGCAACCTTGGCGGTGGGAGTTTCGGCGATCCGCTCACCAGCACGCAGCTCATCTCCACGAGCGGATTTGAGGGCAAGTCGGTCACCACCGGTGACTTTGATCACAATGGCATGATCGACGCCGCGGTCGCCTGGCAGACCAGCAATAAACACTCGGTTTACCTAAACTTCGGCGGGCAGTATTCGCTCACGACGACAGACACCGCGCCTTCCGTGATCCTCGAATCCGGCCGGGACGACGTCCTGCGCATTTCGGTGACGAACAATGGCGTCGCTGGCCAGGACAGCGCCCGACTGGCGACCGTCGGACTACTGCTCGAGAAAGCTGGCGGCGTGGCGATGAATACGACCGAAGCGAATCAGCTCATCGATCGATTGCATTTCTACGCAGACAGCAACGCGAACGGCACCTTCGAGCCGACGACCGATCAGCTTATCGCCACGATCTTTCATCTGAATCTCACCAATGGAAAAGCGAGCGTCCCTCTGGGAAATGCGCCTCCATCTGGGATCAATGTGCCACCGGGCACCACGCAGAGTTTCTTCGTCGTGCCACAGTTCACCACGAATGCTGCGGCACAAAATCCGAATAGCGTGCGCCTCACGCATATCGCCTCCGGCGCCGGAGCGAGCACGACGAGAGCTGCCTATTCAGGAAGTCTGCTCGTCGCTGCGGGCCCGCCACCGAACGTCGCGTCTGCCGCCGTCACGGCACAATCGAACGCGACACCCACGACGATCGGCCTGCCAAATCTCACGATCTACGACCCCAGCACGACGAGCTACCTCCAACTCACCAACTACTTCAACGACGCCGAGGATGGCGCGGCGCTGCTCAAATACACCGTCGCCGGCAACACCAATCCCATGCTCTTCGCCTTCGTTGGGATCGAGCCAGGCGCGAATCGGCTCTCGCTCAAATACCGCCCGGGTGCTTCCGGCAATGCGACGCTGGCCATTCGTGCGACGGACTCGCTCGGAAAATTCGTGACCGCCAGCTTCCAGGTCACTGTGGGATACACGTTCACGGATTGGTCGAGCCTTTTTCCCCCACCGAGTCTCGGCAATTGGCCCATCGACACTGCGAGCATCTACGCGTTTGGGCTGAATCCGCTCTATCCCGGCGACTTGAGCAACGCGCCGAAGACGTGGCGCCAAGGCTCCGTGAAAGGCATCCGCCATCTCCGCCAGCGCTGGTCCAGCGACCTCGACTACAGCTACCTGATCTCTGCCGACCTGCAAAACTGGACCGTCGCCGTCCCGGGCGTCCACTTTTACGAGTTCCGCAGCCATGTCTCGCCCGCGCTCGATCAGAGCGATGTGGTGATCCTCGCGGACTGGCCCCGCGCGTTCATCCGGCCGCGGGCGGTGATTCCGTAGCGCAGATTCCGGCGTGCTTCCGGGTCAGCGGGTGTGGAAACGCTGCTCCGCAAATCACTCGACAGCGCGCGAGCGTCTTTCGACACTCCCCGCCCCTTATGAGATTCGGAAATCAAGTCGCCATCGTCACCGGTGCCGGGCGCGGCATCGGGCAGGCCATCGCCCTGCGCCTCGCCAGCGAAGGTGCACGCATTGCGGTCGTCTCGCGCACGGAGGCGAATGCCAATAAAACCGCTGAAGAGATCAACGCCCGCTTCGCCGGCCTCGCGGTGCCTTACGCCGTGGACGTGGCGAATGCGGGCGCAGTCAAGGATCTCACCGAGCAGATCCACAAGGAATTCACGCGCATCGACAAACTCGTGAACAACGCCGGACTCACTCGCGACGGACTCGTGCTGCGCAATAGTGAAGACGATTGTGACGCGGTGCTCGATACCAATCTGAAAGGCGCATTCGCCTTCATCCAGGCTGCCCTGCGTCCGATGGTTCGCCAGCGCAGCGGCCGCATCATCAATATCTCCAGCGTCGCCGGTCTGATGGGGAACGCGGGCCAGGCGAACTACGCGGCCAGCAAGGCCGGCCTCATCGGGCTCACCAAAAGCGTCGCCCGCGAAATCGCCAGCCGCGGCATCACGTGCAACGCCGTCGCTCCAGGTTTCATCACCACGGACATGACCGGCGCCCTTCCGGAAGCCGTTCGCACCAGCGTCGTCGGCCAGATTCCGCTGGGCCGTTTCGGCGAACCCGAAGACATCGCGGGAGCCGTCGCCTTCCTCGCCAGTGCCGAAGCGCGCTACATCACCGGTCAGACGCTGACGGTGGATGGTGGGATGGTGATGTGATAGGACCGTCCGCATGCCTTGAGGACACCTTGGCCGTCGACGAGATCGTGCTGATCTTCAAGCGCCCAACAACGCCCGCCTGCTGATCATGCTCCTGTATCTCCTCCGTCACGCCAATGCCGACACCGTCGCCGCGCGGGACGATGAGCGGGCGCTCTCGGAGAAAGGTGAGGAGCAAGCCCGAAAAGTTGCGCGGTTTTGCGCCGACCGTGACTTGCGGCCCGACCTGATCCTCACCAGTCCCCTCCTCCGCGCACGACAGACCGCGGCGCCCGTCGGCGAGCGTCTGGAGGTGGAGGTGTTCGTCACGCCTTGGATCGCGAGCGGCATGATGCCTGAAGCAGCGGTCTACGGGCTGCAGGAATACGCGGAGTTCTCGAGCGTGATGCTCGTCGGTCACGAACCGGATTTTTCCCTGCTCAGCGCGCACCTGCTAGGCCTTTCCGATCACAGCCACGTGGTCATCCGGAAGGCCTCGCTCACCCTCCTCGAGTTCCGCGCGCCGCGCGTCGGCGCGGCCATGCTGCACTTTTCACTCCCATGCCGACTGATGTGAACCCGAGCGTGAATCTCGAGCATTTCCCCGAGGATTTTGCGGCGCGGACTGCGGCGTTCTTGCGCGAGCACATCACGGAAGCCGTCGCCGCGCACGGGATCTGCCGCCTCGCGCTCAGCGGCGGAAACACGCCGCGCGCGATCCACGCTGAACTCGTTCGCATCGGCAGCGATCTTCCGTGGAATCACGTGCAGATCACCTTCGGCGACGAACGCTGCGTCCCACCCGATCATGCGGACAGCAACTTCCGCATGGCGCGCGAGTCGCTTCTCGATCGGGTGCCACTGCCCGCCGGCAACGTCTTCCGGATCGAAGGCGAACTCGATCCGGCCACCGCAGCCCGGAACTATGAGGCCCGCCTCGCCGCCGTCGCGGCGCGATCGGGCGAGTCCCGCTACGTTCACGAACTCCTGCTCCTTGGCGTCGGCGAAGATGGCCACACAGCGTCCCTCTTCCCCGGGTCGCCCGCACTGGACGAAGTGCAGCACAACGTCATTCCAACCATCGGCCCAAAGCCTCCGCCGCAACGCATCACCATGACCTTCCCGCTTCTGAACGCCGCGAGGCACGTCTGCTTCCTCGTCGCCGGCGCCGACAAGTGCGAAGTGGTCGATGCGATTCTCGCCGGTGATCTGCGCTATCCCGCGGCACGGGTGCGAGCGGCGCGGATGACATGGCTGCTTGGCTGGTGACCATGACGGGGTGACGAGCCAAAGAATCCGTGATCACGCGGACTCTTCCGCATACGGTCCCGCCCTCCACCCTCTGTTCCCGCCCCTCCGCATGCCTCGCATCGCTGCCACTCTGATCGCCTCGTGCCTGTTGACCCTCACGTCGCTCGGGGCCGATCATTACTCTCCCTGGATTCAGCCGGACTTTCCATTTTTCAGCGCCTCGCTCGATCTGCGCGCACTGCAGCCCGCCGCGAAGCCGTTCAACGTCGTTCCTCGGGGAATCGTCCTGAATCTGGGAAACGAACACTGGGCGTGTTTCGATACCGATCTCCTGCGCATCGCCGCCGTCTGGAGCGGACGCGGCGTCACTCCAGAGGCCCTCGGCCCCCTGACCTGGCAGGACACGCACC
>JANPIS010000604.1:0-1988 GCA_031425095.1 Chthoniobacteraceae bacterium | reverse complement strand
CGCGAGTCTGCATGATTCGAAATTCACCGTGCTCGAAGGCGACGAGTACGACACCGCGTTCTTCGACAAGCGCTCGAAGTTCATCCACTACCTCCCCGAACTCGTGATCGTGAACAACCTCGAGTTCGATCACGCCGACATCTTCCCGGACCTTGACGCGATCAAGCTCAGCTTCCGCCGCCTGCTCAACATCGTGCCGGGCGAAGGCATGGTGCTCGTGAATGGGGACGACGAGAATGCCATCGACGTCGCGCAGGGCTGCCGCGCGCAGCTCGTCGAGGTCGGCTTTTCGCCGAATGCGGCGCGCCACATCCGCGACGTGAGCTACAGCGCGTCAGGCTCGGAGTTCACGTTGCTCGAGACGCGCTTCGCGCTGCCGCTGGTGGGCGAATACAACGTCCGCAACGCTGCGATGGCGGTGAGCGCGGCGCACTTCTACGGCGTCTCGCTCGCGGTCATCCGCAGTGCGCTGGAGAAATTCGAAGGTGTGAAGCGGCGCCAGGAAGTGCGCGGCATCGTCAACGGGATCACGATCATAGACGACTTCGGGCATCATCCGACGGCCATCCGCGAGACGCTGCGCGGCCTGCGGCATCAGTATCCCGGACGCCGGCTCTGGGCGCTTTTCGAGCCGCGGTCGAATACGACCCGGCGCGCGGTTTTCCAGGACGCATTGCCAAAGGCGCTCGCGGAAGCCGATGGTGCGATCCTCGCGCAAGTCGCCCGCATGGATCAGCTCGCCCCGGCCGACCGGCTGAATCCCGAGAAAGTTGTCGCGGATATCGCGGCCGCCGGGCGGCTGGCCTTCTACGAGCCGGATGTCGATGCGATCATCGCGCGCCTCAAGCCGCTGGTCCGAGAGAAGGACGTGATCGTGGTGCTGAGCAATGGCGGCTTCGGCGATATCCACAAACGCCTGCTCGCAGAGCTGTGAACCGCCCGCACGATTACCGTCATCTCGTGCAACGCTGGCGCGCACTCGCCCGCCGAGCCGGGTTGCGCATGCGCCGGATTGCAGCAGATGGCGGCTACGATGTGTTTTCGCTTCAGAGCGAAGCGCTGACCGACGATGACGGCATCTACATCTCGGCGGGAATCCACGGCGACGAACCCGCCGCCACCGAGGCCCTGCTGGCCTGGGCCGAAACAAACGCTCGCCGCCTGCGCCGCCTGCCCCTGCTCCTTTTCCCCTGCTTGAATCCCTGGGGCCTGGTGCGCAACACGCGCGTGGATCACGCCGGTCGCGATCTGAACCGGCTCTTTCACGCGGACGAAGCTCCGATCGTCGCCGCCGTGCGTCGCCTCGTGCGCGGCCACCGCTTTGCCCTCGCCCTGCAACTGCACGAGGACTACGACGGCCAGGGCTTTTACCTCTATGAAGTGCAGCGGGTGAAACCCTACTGGGGAGAGGCCCTGCTCGCCGTGGCTGGCCGGCACATCGCGATCGAGCCGCGCACGCGCATCGATGGCCGGGTCTTTCGGGGCGGGCTCATGCGTCGCCGGGTGGAGCGCCGGCGCTTTGCGCGGATGGGCTATCCCGAAGCCATCTGGCTCCACCTCGAGCACGCGGCGCGCACCTTTACGCTCGAGACGCCGTCGGAGTTTGCGCTCGAGGATCGCGTCCGCGCCCAGGTCGCGGTGATCGACGCGGCGGTGCAGATGGCGATGAATGATTCGGCGTGGCGGGCGTCAGAGAAAGGTCGCCGCATAGGTTAGCGGTCGGCTGCTCATTCTTTCCAACCCATCACGATGAAAGCGTCCCTCGCCCTCCTCTGCTCGCTCACCTTCACCCTCCTCGCCTCGGCGCAGGATCTCCAGGGTCCGAAGCCCGCGGCTTCCCACCTCTTCCGCGTGCTCCTCCACATTCAAGGGAGCAACCGGGCCATCGACTACACGGACGTGGTGAAACTCCACTCCTGCACGCCGCAATCGATCACCTTCGAGACTTACGACGGCTACATCGTCGCGCATCAGGGGCCCTACACGCT
>JANPIS010000603.1:0-2196 GCA_031425095.1 Chthoniobacteraceae bacterium | reverse complement strand
GTGAAAGCGCGCAAGGGCCCGGTCATTGCCATCGCCACCGAAGGCTCGAAGAAGCTCGAAACGATCGCCGACGACGTGATCTACATCCCACGCAGCGCCGATTTCGTGAGCCCCCTCCTCACCGCGATTCCGCTCCAGCTTCTCGCCTATCACATCGCCGTCGCGCTCGGCTGCGACGTGGACAAGCCGCGCAATCTCGCCAAGAGCGTGACGGTCGAGTAAGCGCCGCCCCGCCGGGGCTCACTGCGGCTAATTTCCCGAGAGGTCCGGGATTCTCCCCGCGTCGTCTTTCCGCCCATGAAATCCCTCGCCGCTGCCGTCGTCCTCACCACGCTCGCTCTCCGCGCTCACGCCGTCGATTGGCCCCAGTGGCGCGGCCCCGATGGCCAGGGACACACCGCGACGAAGGGCCTTCCCGCCGAGTGGAACGAAACCACCAATGTCGCGTGGAAAACCGCCACACCGGGCCGCGGCTGGTCTTCACCCGTGATCGACGGCAAGGCGATCTGGCTGACCACCGCGATCGAAAACGCCGCGTCGCCCGAGGACGCCGAGCGTCGGCTCAAGGCGAACACCGGCGATCAGCCCGTGACACTCCTCGAGAAGCTCGAACTGCGCGCCCTCTGCATCGACCGCGATTCCGGTCGCCAGCTCCGGAATGTGCTCCTGCTAACCGTCCGCGAACCGCAATGGGTGCATCGCCTCAATAGCTACTCGTCACCCACACCGGTGCTGGAGTCGGGACGACTCTACGCGCACTTCGGCGCCTTCGGCACCGCGTGTCTCGACACCACCTCGGGCAAGGTCCTGTGGAAGAACACCGACCTCGTCGTCATGCACGAGAACGGTCCCGGCAGTTCGCCCATCGTCTGGAAAGACCTGCTCATTTTCCACATGGACGGCAGCGACCGGCAGTTCATCGCCGCGCTCGACAAGTGCACCGGCAAGCTCGCGTGGAAGACCGATCGCAGCGGCGCGATGAATGAAAAACCGCAGCTCCAGAAATCCTACGGCACTCCGCTCATCGTCGATATGGGAGGAAAGCCCGTCCTCTTCTCCCCCGCCTCCGACTGGCTCTACGGCTACGAACCCGCGAGCGGCCGCGAGCTCTGGAAGCTCCCCTACGGCCAGCTCGGCTTCTCCATCACCCCGCGGCCCGTCACCGGCCACGGCATGTTTTTCATGGCCACCGGCTTTGGCAAAAAACAGATGCTCGGCGTCAAATACGCCGGCCTGGAGACGCCGGAAATCGCGTGGCGCTACGCGAAGGGCATCCCCACCATGCCGTCACCCCTGCTCGTGGAGGACGCCCTCTACTTCATCGACGACGGCGGATTCCTCACCTGCCTCGACGCCCTCACCGGCACCGAGCGCTACCGCGAACGCCTCGGCGGCAACTTCAGCTCCTCGCCCACATTCGCCGATGGCCGCATCTACATTTCCAGCCGCGAAGGCGTGACCTACGTGATCCAGCCCGGCGCGACGTTCGAGCTCATCGCAAAGAATGAACTCCCCGGCGCCATCATGGCCAGCGCCGCGATCGCGGACGGCGCCATCTTTCTCCGCACCGACACCGCTCTCTACCGCCTCGAAAAAAAGAAACCCGCGACCAAGGAGCAGGGGCGCCCCCGCCCCGAGTGAATCATCGGGACGATGGCGTCCCTACTCCTTGAACACCGGACTCTCCGGGTTCCCACCCGCTTCGAGATACGCGAGCAGATCGAGGATCTCATCGCGCTCAAACACGTTCAGCAGCCCCGCAGGCATCGGCGAAATCGCGGACGGCGTCAGCTCTGCGATCTTCTCGGTCGGGATTTGGATCGTCTCCTCCGAGAGCGGATTGGGCCGCAGAACGAGGCCCTCGGGACTTTCGGATTCGACCACGCCGACCAACTGAGTCCCATCCCGGAGCCGCAGGATCGTGTTGCGATATTTTTCATCCATCGCCCGCGACGGATCGAGGATCGCGACGAGCAGATCGCGCCGCCCAAAGCGGCTGGCGACCGCCGTGAGATCCGGCCCGAAGACTCCGCCCGCCTCTGGCCCGGTGCCCATTCGGTGGCACGCACGGCACTGCGCCGTTGCAAAAGCCTGCTTCCCGCGCGTGAAGGAACGCTTCGTCCCGACGCGCGCAAGTGACGAGGTGAGTTCCTCCAGCGCCCATTCCCGCACGAAGTGTACCGCTTTGCCTTCGCC
>JANPIS010000602.1:0-7292 GCA_031425095.1 Chthoniobacteraceae bacterium | reverse complement strand
CTTCTTCCAGCTCTGCACGAAGCTGGCAGACACCCGCGCCGGACTCGTCGCCGCGGTGGAATCGGACTTTCTCACCTGGGCGCGCGCCGACCTGCCGCGGCGGATGGCCGCGCGGAACATGGTCTCCTTCGACGGCCTGCTGACGCGTCTGCGCGACGCCCTCGGCGGCCCTGGCGGCGAAGCCCTCGCGACGACGGTCCGCGCGCAATTCCACGCCGCCCTCGTGGACGAATTCCAGGACACGGACCCGACGCAGGCGGAGATCTTCCAACGCCTCTTCGCACGGGACGACCGCTGGCTCTTTCTCATCGGCGATCCCAAGCAGGCGATCTACGGCTTCCGCGGCGCCGACGTGCGCGCGTATCTCCGCACCACCCAGGACGCCGCGCACCAGTTCCGGCTCGGTACGAATCAGCGCTCGGTGCGCCCGCTGGTCGCGGCGGTGAATGCCGTCTTCGAGCGCGGCCCGGATCGCTTCGTCGTCGCGGGCATCGACTTCGATCCCGTGGATGCGGCGGGCCGCACCGACGAGAAGCCGCTCCGCTTTGCCGGTTCCGCGCGCGCGCCTTTTCGCTTCTGGCTGCCGGAGTCGGATGCGCCGCTGACCATCGGCGCGCTGACCGACGAACTGCCCGGACGCATCGCCGCCGAGATCGCGCGTCTCTTGAATGCAGGCGCGACGATCGAGAAGCGGCCACTCGCCCCGAAGGATTTCGCCGTGCTCACCGTTGCCAACAAACAAGCGCGTGCAGTCCGCGATGGCCTGAGCGCCGCCGACATCCCGAGCGTGCTGCTGAGTGATGGCAGCGTCTTCGACTCCGACGAAGCCACCGACCTGCGCATCGTGCTCACCGCGATCGTCGAGCCCGCGCGTCATGGATTGCTGCGCGCCGCGCTGGCCACGGCGCTCTTCGCGCAGAGTGCGGCGGAAATCGACGCCCTGACCGCCGACGAGCACGCCTGGGAAAAGTGGCTGCTGCGCTTCCAGAGTTGGAACGAACTGTGGCGGACCTCCGGCTTCATGCGGATGTTTCGCACGCTGCTGCGCGACTGCGATGTGCGTCCGCGCATGCTCTCATGCCCGAACGGCGAACGCGCCCTGACCAATCTCCTGCATCTCGCCGAACTGCTGCACCAGGCGGCCTGCGAGCAGCGGCTCGCACCTTCGGCCGTCGTGCAGTGGCTGGCCACGCGGCAGCACGATGAGTCCACGCCCGCGGAAGAATACGAATTGCGGCTGGAGCGCGACGACGACGCGGTGCGGATCGTGACCGTCCACAAGAGCAAGGGGCTCGAGTACAACATCGTGATCTGCCCTTTCGCCTGGGGCAGCGCCGGGCTGCGCAAAAAGGAGCGCCCGCGCTTCCACGACTCCACGCACGGCCTCTCCCTCGATCTGCATCAGCCTCCCGCCGAGGACAGCGCACACGGGGCGCAGCGCGAGAAACTCGAGGAGCAGACGCGGCTCCTCTACGTCGCCCTGACCCGTGCGCGCCACGAGTGCCACGTCGTGTGGGGCCGCATCAGCAAGATCGATATCTCTGCCGGCCATTGGCTGCTCCACCCTCCACCACCGGCCGCTGATCCGCTCGCCGCGTTGGCCGACCACGCGGATTCGCTGACTCCGCAAAGCATCCGCGAGGAGATTCACGCGTTTGCCGCCGCGCATCCCGATGCGATCGCCGTGGATCCCTTTCCCGACCCGACGGCGCCGCCGCTGCAGCGTCCCTCCGCGGCTCCTGTGAAGATCGGCGCGCGCGCCTTCCACGGGGGCTTCGATCGCCGCTGGCGCGTCTCGAGTTTCACGGCGCTCACCGAGCATCGCGATCAGGAGCTGCCCGACTACGATCGCGCTCCCACTGCCGCGGAGTTCCCGGAGACACCGGTTCCGCCCGCCGGCATCCATGCCTTTCCTGCGGGGAAGACCGCGGGCATCAGCCTGCACGCGATCTTTGAGGAGCTGGATTTCACACAGCCGACAGCGATTCGCGGCCTGGTCGAGCACCACCTCGCACGACACGACTTCAACGTGGCGGAGTGGGCGGAGCCCGTCTCAGAGTGCGTGCGGCAGACGATTGCCGTCGAACTCGCACCGGGATTGCGGCTCCGAGACTTGCAGCGCGCAGCCCGCCTCACGGAAGTGGAGTTTTATTTCCACGTGGCGAAACTCGACGCCGCCGCTCTCTCCGCACTCCTGCGCGACGCAGGGGTCGAGCGTCTCTCCTTCGATTCGCGCCACGGATTGCTGAAAGGGTTCATCGATCTCGTCTTCGAGCACGACGGGCGATTCTTCATCGCCGATTGGAAATCCAACCGCCTCGGCACCGACGCGCAGGCTTACGCACAGCCCGCTCTGCGCGCCGCGATGACGCAGCATCGCTACGCGCTGCAGTATCATCTCTACACCGTGGCGTTGCATCGTTACCTCCGGCTCCGACTCGGCGCGGCTTACGATTACGAGCAGCACTTCGGCGGGATCTTCTACGTCTTCCTGCGCGGTGTGGATCCCGCGCAGCCGGAGCTCGGCATCTTCCGCGATCGCCCGCCCCTCTCGCGCATCGAGGCGCTGGATGCCCAGTTCTCAGGTGGAAAGGATTCGATGCACTGATGAACGAAACGCTGCCCAATCCGCTCGACGCACATTTCGCGGCGCTGATGCTCCGCTTGCACGGTGCGGCGCACGCCGTGCTCGATCGCGCCGCGAGAATGGTGAGCTCCGCACGAGCGGAAGGGCACATCTGCGTGCCACTCGCGACGGACGATGCAGCCGCGCTGCGCGCGACACGGGTCGTCGGTGCTCCGGGCGAATTCAAGCCGCTCATCCTCGACGATCGCGACCGCCTCTATTTGCAGCGCTACTGGGAATATGAGGCGCAGCTCGCCAGCGCGATTCGCGCACGGATCGGCGTGGATGCACCATGCGACCCGAAGCTGCTCACGGCCGGACTGACGCGCCTTTTCGGCAAAGCGACAAAGACCACCAACTGGCAACGCGCGGCCGCCGAGACTGCGGTGCGCCGCAACTTCAGCGTCATCACCGGCGGCCCGGGCACGGGTAAGACATGGACGATCGTCGCGGTGCTCGCACTGCTGGAGGAGCAATTTTCCGCGCGCGGCGCGAAGCTGCGCGTGGCGCTCGCCGCCCCGACGGGAAAGGCCGCCGCACGGATGAAGGAGTCGATCCAGCGCACTGTGGAAACGGATCCAAAGTTTGCCGGTGTCCACGTGGAGCGCGAAGCGACGACCCTGCATCGGCTGCTCGGCACGATCCCCGACTCGCCCTACTTCCGGCACCATGCCGGTCATCCACTGGCGGTGGATGCGGTGATCGTCGATGAAGCCTCGATGGTGGATCTCGCGCTGATGGCGAAACTTTTCGCCGCCGTGCCCGCCACCGCGCGCATCGTGCTCCTCGGCGACAAGGATCAGCTCGCTTCCGTGGAAGCCGGCAACGTCCTGGGCGACATCTGCCACGCGCCAATGCCGGAGCATCTCGTGGAACTGCGCGAGAATCGTCGCTTCACCGCGGAGAGCGGCATCCATCGCCTGAGCCAGCGCGTGAATGAGGGCGACGCCGACGCCGCGCTTGCCGTCCTGGCGGAGAACGCGTCCGATCTTTCCACGCGAGCCCTCCCCGCTCCGGCGGAACTCGGCGACGCACTCCGCAAATCAGTCCTCGCCGGATATCGTGCCTGCTTCGAGACGGAGGATCCGCGTACGGCACTCGAAAGGCTCGCTTCCTTTCGAGTGCTCTGCGCGCTGCGCCGCGGACCATTCGGCGTCGAGAATCTCAATCGTCTCGCTGAGCAGATTCTCGCAGACGCCGGCCTCATCGAACCCGACTCCACCCACTATCGCGGGCGTCCCGTGCTGATCACGACGAACGACTACCAGCTTCAACTCTTCAACGGCGACGTGGGCATGCTGCTGCCCGATCCGGAAGCGGGCGGCGAATTGCGCGCGTGGTTTCTCGACGCGGCGGGAACGCTGCGGCGAATTCTGCCCGCGCGACTCCCGGCGCATGAGACGGTCTTTGCGATGACCGTCCACAAGTCGCAGGGCTCGGAATTTCGCCGCGTGCTTTTCATCCTGCCGGATCGCGACACGCCGGTGGCGACGCGTGAACTGATCTACACGGCGATCACACGAGCGCGTGAGGCGGTGGAATTGTGGCACCACGCTCCGGTGCTGCGCGCCGCAGTGGCGCGGCGGACGGAGCGAAGCAGCGGGTTGCGCGATGCCCTCGCACCACCGGCGAGGTGACGAAACCGGCACCGTCGTCAGCGCGCCGCATGTGCGGCGACAGCCGCCGGAAGCCAGCCGCGCGCTTCCAGCTCTGCAATCAAGCGCAGGTAAGGATCACGCATTTGCTCCGTGACACCGAGGCGCGGCTCGATTGTTTCGCGGATGCGCACCATCTCGCCCGCCACTTCAGCGATTTTTCGCCCATGCGCTGCGGCAAGAATCGCCATGCCGAACGCGGCTTCGGCATTCTCCGGAATTTTCACCGGTCGCCCGAGGACATCCGCGCGGAGCTGGCACCAGGGGCGGCTCTTTGCGCCGCCGCCGGTGAGGAGCAGGTCGCCATCAATCGGAATGCCAAGCAGGTCGAGGTAGTCGAAACACAGCCGCTCAAGAAACGCTACACCTTGCAGCAGGGCCGCGAAGTGTTCGACTTCGTCGCGCGGTGTGCCGATCAGGAATCCCTTGGCATCGGGCGCATGAAACGGGAACCGCTCGCCGCGTGAAGTGAGTGGATAGGCAACGAGGCGCGACGGCTCCCTCTCCGCCGCCTGCGCGCCGAGCGCTTCGAGATCACGTCCGGCAAAGTGTTTGCTGAGGGCCGCAGCGCCGGTGCTCGAGGCTCCACCGGGGAGCCAGTTGCCGTCGGGCGAGCGATGGGAATAGACGACTCCGAGCGGGTCCCGCACAAGTTCGGTGGAGACGCCTTTCAGGACGAGCGTGGTGCCGAGCACGGAATTCCAACCGCCGACCCCCAGCGCACCCGCGCCGATCTGCGCGGCACATCCATCAGTCATGCCGGCGAAGATCGGAGTGCCCACCGGAATGCCCGTGGCCTCTGCTGCCGCCACACACACCGCGCCGAGCTGCGTGCCGGGACGGACCACGGACGGAAGCAGTGAGGGTGGAATATTCAGCGAAGCGAAGACGTCGTGCGGCCACTGCTCGCTGCGCGTGTCGCAACCCGTCTTCAGGGCGTTGCTCGTGTCGGTGGCGACGGCGTGGCCGGCGAGACGGTGATTGATGAAGTCGGACTGGTGCGCGAGGCGAGCGTCCGGCGGAAGCGTGCGTCCCTTTTCTCGCAACAACCAAAGCAGCTTCGGCAGGCCCCACGTCGGCTGCATCCGATTGTATCCCAGCGCCGCCCAGACTTCCGCGCCCGCGGCATTCACCTGCTGCGTCTCGGCCCCCGCGCGGGTGTCGTCGTACATCAGGCCGGGCGTCAGCGGGCGACCTGCGCCGTCGGCGACAAGGATGGTGCCGGAGGTCGCGTCCACCGCGACGCCCTGGATGGCTTCGGCGGAAACTTGCGCGAGCGCGCTGCGGCACGCGGCGGCTACCGCACTCCACCAGTTCTCGGGATCCTGCTCGTGGCGAGGGCCATCGCGATGGCTCGTGAGCGAGTGTGAACCGAGGCCTGCGACTTCACCGGTCTCGGTGACGACCATCGCGCGGACGCTCTGCGTGCCGAGGTCGATGCCGAGCGAAAGAGGAGCGGTGCTCACGCGGCGAAGCGTGGCGGAAGGCGACTCGCGATCTCAAGCCCGCAGTAGCGAGCAGCCTGGAAGGCAGGCTCGCGCTGTCAGTTCACGAAGATCAATTCGTTCGAGAGCAGGACGACCTGGGCGTAACGCTCGAAGGTATTGAGCTGGCGGCTCACCGTGGCAGCAGCACTCGTACGACCAAGCTTCATTCCCTTGCGGGCGGCCCTCTCCTCTCTGGCGATCTCTTCGGGAGTCTTCGGCGTCGGCTCGGCAACTGCCTGAGAGAGCGTCGTTGCGGCTGGCGCTGGCGCGTCGTCGTCATTCAGGAATTCGAGCGACATCTTCAGCTCTTCGGCGCGCGGCGCACGCTGGAAAGCCATGCGGTAGAGGAAGCGCACTTTTTCCTCGGCACTGCCGGAGGTCGGGAAGTCGGGACGCGCGATGAGCTTGCGGACCTGCTCGGCGACGAAGGGGCTGTTCAACATGAAGAGCGCTTGCTGCGGCACGGTGGTGAGGATGCGCTCGCCGGTGCTCATGTCAGGGTTCGCAAAGTCGAACGTCTGGAACATGTCGGGCAACGCGGCGCGGTCGATCATCGCATACACGGTGCGGCGATTGGGGTTCTTCGTGTCGGACGACATGCTGGCCAGCATGCCACCGCCGTATCGGCCCGAACCCGAGGGTGCGGTGATGGGGATCGGCTGGCCGCCCATCTTCGCGTCGAGATTGCCACCGAGCACGAGCATGGTGTCGCGGATCTCTTCGAAATCGAGACGGCGAATGTTGTAGCGCCAGAGCCACTGATTGGTGGCATCGGCTTGCATGGCTTTCGCGATCGGGCGGCTGTCCTGCTGGTAGGTGCCGGACATGACCATGAGCTTGTGAAGCTTCTTGAGCGACCAGCCATTGTCCATGAACCACGTCGCCATCCAGTCGAGCAATTCGGGATGGGTCGGCGGCTCGGAGCGAGTGCCAAAGTCGCTGACGGTGCGCACGATGGCCTGACCGAAGTGCCACTGCCAGGCACGGTTCACGAGCACGCGGGCGGTGAGCGGGTTGTTGCGATCGGTGATGGCTTTGGCCATTTCGAGGCGGCCACTGCTATCCTGCGGGAAGGGTTTGCGATCGGAGCCGGCGATGATCTCCAGGAACTGACGCGGAACGATCGGGCCGAAATTCTTCGGCTCGCCGCGGATGAAGACCGGCGCGTCTTTCGGACGGGATTTGTCTTCGAGTGCCATGGCCCGGGCAGGAGCACCGGGATGCGTCATCTCGACGGCATAGCGTTTTCCGATAATCACATTCTCGGCGTTGCTGAACTGGGCGCCCAAGGCAGTGAGCAGAGTGCGGTTATCGGGCAAGATCGGGGAGGCGTCACCGAAGAGGTGCTGCCGGAGCGATTCCCACTCGGGATCGGTGATGGGATCCTTCACTTTCTCGAAATCGAAGTTGTTATTCCGGATACTGCCATTGCCGCCCACATAGGGTTTGAGTTTCATCTGCTTCGGCAGTTCGGCGAGGACGCTCGTGTAGATCTCACCCACATCCTTCAGCGAAGCGGGCTGC
>JANPIS010000601.1:0-2655 GCA_031425095.1 Chthoniobacteraceae bacterium | reverse complement strand
AAGCTCCAGGCTTCCGTGCGTGGCGCGCTTTCCGTGACCCCGCAGACAGCCTCGCAAATCGCGGGTGCGCTGAGCGAAGATCCCGAGGCGGTGTATCACGTCCTCGTCCACCTCGCGGCGAATGATGCCCGCATGCAGGTCACCACGGGCAGAGGCCCGGCGGAGGACGCTTTCGCGCTTTCCGCATGATCTCCCCTCGTGCGGCGGGAAAGGTGCTCGGCAATCCGCCCGCATGACTCGCCCAGCGCGATCCGGAAAAGCATCGCTTGACCAAGCGCTACGCCGGTTCCACTGACCCACAGCCCCCCTGCCCTGATGCAACTTCACCGCGAAAAAGTCCTCGCCCACGCCGAGCAACAGCTCCTCGCGCAGGGAAAGCTGAACTCGACTGAGCTGCTCGAGCTCTACCGCAAATTCCTCAAGATCGAGAACTACCGCCTCCGGATGCTGCATCACGCGGGCGGCGGCGGTCGCGAGGTCTGCGCGATGCGCGCGAGTCTCGTGGACATCGTGCTCCGGCATCTGCTCGCGGCTGCCGACAGCGAGGATGGGAAAAAGAAGCCGGCGCGGCTTTCGCTCGTCGCGACCGGCGGATACGGGCGCGGCGAATTGAATCCAAACAGCGATGTGGACATCATGTTCCTGCACGCCGATTCCCAGCAGGACCTCGGGCCGCGGCTCAAGCAAATCGTCGAGCACATCCTCTACATGCTCTGGGACGTGGGCTTCAAAGTTGGACACGCGACGCGGTCGATCTCCGGCGCGATCAAGGAAGCGAACGCGAACATGCTTTCGAAGACCGCTTTCCTCGAAGCACGGCTGATCGCGGGCGACACGAAGCTATTCGACGAGTTCAAGGCGACCTTCATGAAGTTGTGCGTGGTGGGCCACGAGGATCGCTACATCGCCGACCGCGTCGCCAATCAGACCGAACGCCACGCCAAGGCCGGCCGCTCCGTGTACATGCAGGAGCCGAACATCAAGAACGGCTGTGGCGGCCTGCGTGACTATCAGAATCTGCTTTGGATCAGCTTCTTCAAGGAGCGTGTGCAAACCACCGCGGCGCTCGTGAAGAAAGGGCTGATCAATGAAATGGAGCGCCGGGAACTCGATCGGGCCTACGACTTCCTCCTCCGGGTCCGCACCGAGCTGCACTATCTGAACAAGCGCTCGACCGACGTGATCGTCATCAACCAGCAACTCCCGATCGCGAACAAACTCGGCTACACGCAGAAGAGCATCCTGCGCCGCACCGAGGCTTTCATGCGCGACTACTACCGGCACGCGCGGAGCATCTACTTCATCACGCAATTGCTCTCCGAGCGGCTAAGCATCGCCGCACCAGCGGAACCGGCGAAACCCGCCGGTCTCATGCGTTTCCTGCGCAAGAAACCGAAGCCCGCAAAAGCGGATCGTTTCGACGGCTTCATCGCGCAAGGCGGACGGCTCCTCGCCGAATCGCCGACCATCTTCAATCAGGATCCCGGGCGGATGATGCGGCTCTTCCAGCATCTCCAACTGCGCGACCTGCGGATGAGCGCGGAGCTCGCGCAACTCGTCCGCCGCCGCCTGCATCTGGTCGATCGCACGTTCCAATACTCCAAGGCCAACCGCGAAACCTTCCTCGCGATCTGCTCCCGCAAGGGCCAGGTCGGCTCCATTCTGCGGGCCATGCACGAGGTCGATTTCCTCGGGCGCTACATGCCGGAGTTCGGCCAGCTCACGGCGCTCGTGCAGCACGAGTTTTTCCACCGCTACACGGCGGACGAACACACCCTGGTCTGCATCGAGAAACTCGATTCGCTGCTCGGAAACCCGGACCCGAAGTTCAAGAACTACATTGAGCTCTTTCACAAACTCGATGATCCGGCGGTGCTCTATCTCGCCCTGCTCCTGCACGACACGGGCAAGGCTTCGAGCGCACGGCAGCACGCCGAGGCCAGCACTGTCTTCGCGCAGAAAGTCGCGCGCCGCTTGCAACTCACGCCCGAGCAACGCCGCGCGCTGCTCCTCCTCGTGGACAATCACATCGTGCTCTCCAGCACGGCGCAGCGGCGCAATCTCGATGACTCCACGACCATCGCGGAGTTTGCGCTCATGGTGAAAAATCAGTCGAACCTCGAGTCGCTGATGTTGCTCACGCTGGCCGACGGCCAGGGCACAGGCGACGAAAACTGGAGCGACTGGAAGGAGTCCCTCGTCTGGCACCTCTTCCGGAGCACCTCCCTCTACCTCGCGGATGGCGAGGCCTTCTACCGCCAGCGCACCATCGAGCGTGAAGGTCTCCGGGCCTCAGTGCTCAAGAAGCTCTCCGCGGACTATCGCGAGGAAATCGACGCACACTTCGAGTTCATGCCCGACCGGTACTTCCAGACCTATCCGGTCGCCGAGATCATCGAGCACATTCGCATCTTCCGGCAGTTCCTCACCGCACGCTGGAACGACGACAGCCGCACGCTCGCGCCCGCGGTGCGCTGGATCGCACGGCCCGATCGTGGCCACAGCGAGTTCTGGTTCTGCGGCTGGGATCGCAGCGAACTGCTCGCGCGCATCTCCGGCTCCCTTTCCACGGTGGGCCTGAACATCCTGAGCGCCGACGTGTTTACGCGCGGCGACAATCTCGTGCTCGATATCTTCCGCGTCTGCAGCACGGAA
>JANPIS010000600.1:0-3217 GCA_031425095.1 Chthoniobacteraceae bacterium | reverse complement strand
CCGACCACCGGCCTGCACTTTGCCGACATCCACAAGCTCCTCGAAGTGCTCATGAAACTCCGCGACTCTGGCAACAGCCTCATCATCATCGAGCACAATCTCGAGGTCATTAAGTGCGCGGATTGGGTGATCGATCTCGGGCCGGAAGGCGGAGCGGGTGGGGGACGCATCGTTGCGGAAGGAACGCCGGAGCACGTCGCCGGAGTCGAGGAGAGTTACACCGGGAAGTACCTTCGGAGGATGCTCGCGTGATGGCTGTTCGGATTCTGCGACTCGGTTTCCTGACCGCATTGCTGCTCGCAACGGACGCGATCGGCGTCGAGCCCGCCGCACTGATCGAGGCGCGCCGGGCGCTCGACGAATCCATCCCGCAAGTCGCGATCGAAAAGCTGCGCACGCTGCTCGACAGCCCGGCGATCACGGCGGAACAACGGCGAGATGCAACGCTGTTGCTGGGCGATGCGTTTCTTGCCGCGGATCAATCCGCCGCGGCGATCGCGGCACTGCGCCCGCTGGCCGATCAGGGCGACGTGGAGGCACGGCTGCTCCTCGGGCATGTCTTCGCCGGCTCTGGTCGATGGGAGGAGGCACTGCCGATTTATCGGGACCTCGCGGGATTGCCGGCCGCGCGGCTCGGGGAAGCGGAGAGCCTACAGGCGCTGGGCCGGACCGCGGAGGCCGTGAAAGTGCTCGCGCCTTACGCCCGTGAAAACCCGCAGAACATCGCGGCGCGGCTCCGACTGGCGAATTTATACGTCGAGTCGCGTGACGCCGCGAAGGCGCAGGCCGAGCTGGCTGCAGCGAAGCCTGTGTCGCAACGGGATGTGGAGTGGAAGAGCTATGTGCAGGCGCGTCTGCTCCTGCTGGAAGAGCGGCCCGCGGAAGCACTCGCGGCCTTCGAGGATCTCGTGCGCGAGCCGGAGCAGCTGCCCGACAGCCTTCTCGCGGCCGCGACGCTCGGAAATGCGGAGGCTCGCATCGCCCTGCGCGGTTATGAGGATGCGGATACGCCGCTCGAGGACTTCATCGGTCGCTACGCGGAAAGTGCGCACCTCGAACTGGTCTTCCGCCGACTCGACCAGATTTACACACGGCAAAAAAACGCCGGTGAATCGGAGCTGAACCGATGGGCCCGGAAAGGGCAGGCCCGCCGCGCCGCGCTGGCCCGCTACTACGTCGCGCGGATGCAGATGCGGGAGAAGAAATACGACAAGGCCGCAGAGTCCCTCGCCGCCTTCGTGAGCAATCACGCGAGCCACCCGCTCCTTCCGTACGTGCATCTCATGCAGGCGGACGTCGCCGTCGAGCGACGGGCGTTTCCGGAGGCGGTCCGCGCGCTCGAAGCGGCGATGCGTCGTGCACGGGACGACGAGCAGCGCGCCGAGATCGAACTCCGCACCGGGCTCGTGCACTACCAGCAGCGTGAGTTTCTCCTCGCGGCAAACTTCTTCCACAGCGCCGGCAAGCGCGCCGCAGGGTTGCGCGAGCAGGCAACGGTGGACGCCGCACTTGCCGCGCTCGGCCAGCGCAACTATGACCGCTTCCGGGAGGACTATCGCGAACTTGCCGCAAAGTTTCCCGAGAGCGTGATGCGCAGCGAGTTGATCCTCGAGCAGGGGCTCACGCAGGCGCGCGCTGGAGATCCGGGAGCGGTGGCGACGGTGGAAAACTTTCTCACGAAGTTTCCCGCGCACCCGCGCATTCCAGAGGGGCGCCTCGCTCTCGCGGAACTCGCCTATACGGCCGGCGATGGCCAGGCTGCGGCCCGGCATTTGCGGGTCGTGAATGAATTGCCGCCATCCGCGGCCACGGCGGATCACGCGGACTACCTCGCGATCTTCCTCGCGGACGCCAAGCCCGACCGGAAAGACGAGGAGGTGCTGAAGCTCGGCGAGCAATTCCTGCGGACGCACCGCGCTTCGGCGCTCGTGCCCGAGGTGCGGATGAAACTCGGCCAGATCTATTTTCATCGCGACGACTTCGCCAACGCCGAGACCCAGCTCGCCTCGCTGGCTCGCGAGACGCCGGCGAGCCCCTATGCCGAGACGGCGCTCTATCTCGCGGGTGAATCCGCGATGCGGCAGATCAATCCGGCGGCGGTCGATCGTGCGCTCGCGTTGTTCGACGAGGTCGTGAAGCGCGGCGGGATCTTCAAGCTGCACGCGCGGCAGCAGCAGGCGATCATCCAGGGCCGGCTGGGCAAAGAGACGGAAGCTGCGACCCTCTACGATGTGATCCTCGCTGCGCAGCCCCCAGCCGAGCCGGAGTTGCGCTTTGCGGCGCTTTCCGGAAAGGGCGACAACCTGCTCGTGCTCGGGCGCAAAGATGCGGCGCAGAGCGAGGCCGCGGTCGCGGTCTTCACCCAGCTCGCGGCGCAGCCGGACGTCACGCCTTCGTGGCGCAACCAGGCGCTCTACAAAAAGGCCAAGGCTCTCGAGCAACTGCGCCGTGTTCCGGAGGCGCTGACTGTGTACTACGAGGTGCTCGATCGCAGTGCGGGTGCCGAGCGCGAGTATTTCTGGTACTACAAGGCAGGCTTCGATGCCGCGCGCATCTTCGAGCAGCAGGCGCAGTGGAAGAGTGCGATCGGCATCTACGAAAAGATGGCCAAGGTGGATGGCCCTCGCTCGGCCGAGGCGGCGGCGCGCGTGAAACAGCTCCGGCTCGAGAAGTTCATCTGGGAGTAGCGCTTCGCGGTTTTCTCCGGTTCTGACGCCCCGGTTTTTGGGTTTGCGCTTTCCAGCAGCGCGCCGACTATTCCCGCCCTTTTTCCGCACACTATGAACAAGCCCAAAGTCCTCGTCGCCGATCCAGTTTCAGACCGTGGAGTCGCGGAGCTCTCCGAAGGCGGCCTGCTCGATGTCACGGTAAAGACCGGCCTGAAGGAGGATCAACTGCTCGAGATCATCGGTGAATTTTCCGGCCTCGTCGTGCGGAGCCAGACGAAGGTGAACGCGAAGGTGATCGAGGCGGCGGGCAAGCTGAAGGTCGTCGGACGCGCCGGGGTGGGCGTCGATAACGTGGATGTCGATGCGGCGACCAAGCGTGGCATCATCGTGATGAACACGCCGGACGGGAACACCATCTCGACGGCGGAGCATGCGTTCTCGCTGATGGTGTCGATCGCGCGGAAAATTCCCACGGCAGATGCCTCGATGAAGGCCGGCAAGTGGGACCGCAAGAGCTTCGAGGGCGTGGAACTTTACAGCAAGACGCT
>JANPIS010000599.1:0-1569 GCA_031425095.1 Chthoniobacteraceae bacterium | reverse complement strand
CCTGCTGCTCGATAAAGATGGCCGGGTGAAGATCGCGGACTTCGGCATCGCGAAGATGCTGCATGCGAATGGCTCCGATGTCGGCCTCGCGGAAAGCCAGCCCGCCGGCACCCCGCAATACATGGCCCCGGAGCAAAAGACCCATCGCGCCACCGATCATCGCGCGGATATCTACTCGCTCGGCGTGGTGCTCTACGAGTTGCTCACCGGCGAACTCCCCGCCGACAAACTCCAGCCACCTTCGCGCAAAGTGCAGATCGACGTGCGCCTCGATGAGATCGTCCTGCGCGCCCTGGAGGTAAAGCCGGAGCTACGTTACCAGACGGCGGCGGAGTTCCGCACGCAGGTCGAGACCATGACCAGCAGCGCGAGTGGGCCGCCAGTCGATCCGATCGAAGCGACTGGTCCGTCCCGCTTCTCTCGCACGGCGATCTGGGCAGCTGCATGGATCGCCTTGAGCATCTTTGTCGTGCCGCCATTCATCTGGCACGCATCGCGGACGCATGAGTTCACCGAAGCTGGTCCGTTCGGGAGTTTCCTCAGCGCGCTGGTGTCCTTTGCATTCCTCTTGCCTGCCTTCACCGCGCCGCTGGGCGCGACGTTGCTCGGCTGGATTGCCGTCAGGCAAATCCGCCGCTCGGCGGGAAGACTGCACGGCTTGGGGCTGGCGGTGTTCGACGGGCTGCTGTTCCCGTTGCTCGCGCTGGACGCGGTGATCTTCGCGGCGTTCGCAGCGGTCATCTATTTCCTCCGCAGACACTCGGACGCGGGAATGGCGCAGGGGTTCGAGATCCCCCTCTTCGCTCTCTGCCTGCCCGCCGTCGCGCTCATGGTGTGGGTGGACTTCCTCATCGTCCGCCGCGTCTGGCGCGCGGTGAATCCGCCGGGCGAACCGTCGTCGGTGGGTGTCACTCGTGCCGACTACAACCCATGGCTCCGGCTGCTTCGCAACGTCGCCATATTCACGGCCATCATGGCCTTCGGGATGTGCAGCCTGTATCGCTCGCTCGAGGTGCCCGACAGCCGCTCGTCCGTTACCACACCGATCGCTGAGAAATCACCTGCCAGCGCCGCTGGTGAGCCAGCACCGACTTCCGCGGCCCAGGCGGCACAAGAGGGCTGGCGGCTCTGGCAATCAGGACGCTCCGCGGAAGCGATCCCGCACTTCGAGAAAGCGGTGAGTCTCGCGCCCGCGGACGCCAGTGCCTGGAATGGCTTGGGCTGGGCGCAGTTTAATTCCGGGAAAGCCGCGGAAGCGGAAGCGACTTTCCAAAAAACCCTCACGCTCGACCCTAACGCAGCCGGAGCGTTGAATGGGATGGGCCAGATTCTTCTCGCCCGGCGGGACTACGCCAACGCCGAAACCTGGCTGGTCAAGGCCGCAGCGCAGAAGGCCTCAGCTGCTTGGAGCGGATTGGCGCGACTGTATTTGCTCCAGGGTAAGTATGCGGACGCGGAGAAATGGGCGCAGATGATCGAGGACTCCGGCCAGGGAGACGCCATTACCAGGAAAATGCTCGAAGCCGCGAAAGCGCAACAGCTGAGCGAGGGGCTGCGCGCTTCGATCGA
>JANPIS010000598.1:0-2569 GCA_031425095.1 Chthoniobacteraceae bacterium | reverse complement strand
CGCTCCAGCAGCGCATTCGGATCACTGGCCGCCGCGAGGAAGTCCGCCGCGTCCATCTTCAGCAGCGCCGCATAGAGCGCGTGATCGCGGACATACCCGGCACGCTGATCCGCCACGCGGAAGACCTCATCCGTGCGCGCCTGCGACGCCGCGGGAGAGTCGTCCACCTTCTCCCGCGCGGGCGCCGTGGCCACGATAGGCGCAGGCGGCGGCGCCACCGGCGGAAGCACTGGCTCGGCGCGTTCACTCCAGCGGATGCCGGCAAACCCGAGCACGAAACTCCCCACGCCCGCCAGCGCGAGCGGGAGCGCCGTGACCGTGCGTGCCGCCTTCGTGACGGGATGCTTCTGCGGACCGTGTGATGGTGGGTTCATTGGGGGGAGCCAGTGCCGAGCGTCCGCCTTGAGACACGACGCCTGGGAGCGGGTTCAAATTTCAACGCGGGTTACGTGTCCGTGAAACGGCGTGGAGTAACGTGAGCGATTTCCTGGCGTGCGGGGAAGGATGGAGTGATCCGATTTGCATCATCGAGTTGCGGGAATGCGTATTGAACGCCAAAGGCGTTCCATCTTCCAGCCCAGGGTTGCGAGGGGCGAGCTACCCTGGGACCACGACCACACAACGACGCCAACCCTGAAAGGGTTGAACGAATCGCCCAGCCGTGCTCGCGGATGAAATCCATTCAGGGTTGGTCGCGTTTCTTTGACCATTCCCAGGGTAGGCGCTCGTGCCTCACGCCAACCCTGGGCTGAAGGATGAAACACCTTCGGCGTTCCTGCTTCGGGATGTTACTGGCATTCACACTATCGAGTTTGCGTGGGTCAGTTCACGCGCCCGGCGAATTCTGCCCGTTCGCCGGTGACTGCGGTTCGAGGGTCTGGCGGAGTCCCTCGCTGAGCTTCTTGGTCTTGGCGGCTTCGAGCATCTTCTTCGCGATGGCATCGCCCTGGCCGGAATCATCGAGCATCTGCGCCCACTTCTCCGCGTCCGCAAACTTCCCCTGAAGCAAATACACCCGTGCCAACCCATACCACGCTGCGGGAGCCTTCTGCTTCGCGGACTTCAGCAGCACCGGCTCGGCCTTCTCGTATTCGCGGCGCGAGAGATAGATTTGGCCCAGCCCATTGAGCGCCGCGGCATGATCCGGCGTGAGCGCAATCACTTGCTGAAAGACCTTCTCCGCCTCCGCAGCCTGCCCTGAGTTGAAGGTCGCCCAGCCGAGACCATTCAAGGCCCCCGCATCCTTCGGCGCGAGTTTCACGGCTTCCTTGAATTTCATTACGGCTTCCGCCGGCTTGCCCGACTGCAAGAGTGCCCAGCCTTGCTGGGAAAGTGCCGTGGCATCTCCGGCATTGGCGGCGAAGACGTGAACTGCAACGAACAGTGTGGCGAGGGATGTGAGGAGTGATTTTGGGTTCATGGGTTTTGGGTGTTGGGGTGATGTTACTTGGAGGTTTTGGGAAGGGACGTGGTGCTCGCCGGTTCCGGCGGCTCGATCGAAGCGCGCAGCCCCTCGCTCAGCTGTTGCGCTTTCGCGGCTTCGAGCATTTTCCTGGTAATGGCGTCTCCCTGGCCGGAGTCCTCGATCATCTGCGCCCATTTCTCCGCGTCGGCATACTTACCCAGAAGCAGATACAGCCGCGCCAGACCGCCCCACGCCGCGGAAGCCTTCTGCGCTGCTGCCTTGACCAGCCAGGTCTCCGCGTTCGCGTATTCACGCCGGGCGAGAAGGATCTGGCCCATCCCGTTCAGCGCCCCTGCCGCATTGGGGTCGAGCGTGAGCGTTTTTTGGAAGGTCTTTTCCGCTTCGGCGATTTTCCCGGAGCTGAACTGCGCCCATCCCAAGCCATTCCAGGCACTGGCATCCGCGGGCGCAAGGCTCACTGCTTTCTCGAAATGCGTTATCGCCTCAGAGGGCCGCCCCGACTTCCAGAGGCGCCAACCCTCTTGCGCCGCCTGAGCCGCGGAAGGCGGCGCCGGCTGACCAGCGGCGCTGGCAGGTGATTTCTCAGCGATCGGTGTGCTAACGGACGAGTGGGTGTCGGGCACCTCGAGCGAGCGATACAGGCTACACATCCCGAAGGCCATGATGGCCGCGAATATTGCGACGTTGCGAAGCAGCCGGATCCATCGGTTATGGCTGGGCGTCGTGACACCCATAGGAGAGGGAGCCGCGCTGGCGGGCTTGCCTGTGGGCGCGGTGTCTTGGGCGATGGTCTCGACCTGCGTCCGAAACTCCGCGGCCGTCTGGTAACGTAGCTCCGGCTTTACCTCCAAGGCGCGGAGGACGATCTCGTCGAGGCGCACGTCGATCTGCACTTTGCGCGAGGGTGGCTGGAGTTTGTCGGCGGGGAGTTCGCCGGTAAGTAACTCGTAGAGCACCACGCCGAGCGAGTAGATATCCGCGCGATGATCGGTGGCGCGATGCGTCTTTTGCTCCGGGGCCATGTATTGCGGGGTGCCGGCGGGCTGGCTTTCCGCGAGGCCGACATCGGAGCCATTCGCATGCAGCATCTTCGCGATGCCGAAGTCCGCGATCTTCACCCGGCCATCTTTATCGAGCAGCAGG
>JANPIS010000597.1:0-9354 GCA_031425095.1 Chthoniobacteraceae bacterium | reverse complement strand
GGAGTTCATCCGCGATCCGCTGAAGGTGCGCGCGGATGGTCGCATGCCGCGCATCGCGATGGATGAGCAGGACTCGGTGGACATCGCGGGCTGGCTGCTGAATTACGAGGGCAGCGACGGCCAGATCGCGCCGAAGATTCCAGCGTTCAAAGCGGACACTGCGCTCGCGGAGCGTGGGCGCGGGCTGGTGGCGTCGTTGCGCTGCGCGGCGTGTCACGATTTGCCGAAGGATGTCGCCGCGCAGCCGGTGCCGCTGAAGCAGACAGGCGGCGGATGCCTCGGTGATGCGAAGGCTGCCGGTGTCCCGCGCTACGATCTCAGCGCAGCGCAGCGTGAGGCACTTTCGCTCTTTTTGAAAAAGCGCGACGAGCCCGCGACTCCGCAGCAGCTCGCGACGCTCACGCTCGAATCGCTGAACTGCCTAGCCTGCCACGACCGCGACGGACGCGGAGGGCCGGATGTGGCACGGAAGGCGTATTTCCAAGGCGACCACAATCTCGGCGACACAGGCCGCTACGTTCCGCCGCTCACGGGCGTGGGACGCAAGCTGCAGCCCGAGTGGCTCGCGAAAGTGCTGACCGGGGAGTTTCGCGTGCGGCCGTATTTGCAGACGAAGATGCCGGTGTATGGCGCGGCCACGGCGACGCTCGGCGCATTGCTCGCGAAAGCGGATGCAAAACCGGAAGCGGCGGTGCCCGGCGGCGACGACACTGCGGGCCGCAAGCTCCTCGGCACGCAAGGCGGCGTGGGTTGCATCACCTGCCATCGCTGGGGGGCGCGTCCATCGCTCGGCATCCAGGCGCTGGACCTCAGCAATCTCGGCCAGCGCCTCCAGCCCGGCTGGCTCGCGGAGTATCTCGTGAATCCGGCGGGGTATCGCCCCGGCACGCTAATGCCTTCATTTTGGCCCGAGGGAAGGGCGGCGAATCGCGACATCCTCGGCGGTGACACCGCGCGGCAGATCGCGTCCATCTACTCCTTTGCAAAAAGCGCGAACGGCGAACCGGAAGGATTTCCTGAGAACCAAAGCGGTGAGTTTGAAATCATCCCGAAAGACTTTCCGGTCGTGCAGCGCACCTTCATGGAAGGCGCGGGCACCCACGCGATCCTAGTGGGCTTTCCACAAGGTGTGCACGTCGCCTACGACGGGAGACTGGGGCGCCCCGCGCTGGCGTGGCGCGGGAAGTTTTTCGATGGCTACAACACCTGGTTCTCGCGCTTCGCACCTTTCGAAAAGCCACTCGGCACGGGAGTCGAGCAATGGCCTGCCGCCTCCACGAGCGGCGCGGGTACGAGCTTCGACGGCTATCGCCTCGACGCAAAGCGCGTCCCGGTCTTCCTGCTCCGCGTCGGCGGGGTGCGTGTAGAGGATCGTTTCGAACCGATCGACCGCGGATTGCGGCGCACGCTCAAGTGGGACGCCGCCGCGCTGAAGGAATTCGACATCGCGCATCCTGGTGGCGTCACCGTCTCTGAAGAATCCGGCAGCACCGCTGGCGACCGCCGCTTCACCTATCTCTGGAAATGAAACTCGCCCTCTTCTCCCTCAGTCTGTTGGCGACATGCGCCGGACTCTCGGCCGCCGCGCCCTACGAGATCCTCGATATCCTCACGGCGAATTCGCCCTCGGCATCGCGCAGCACTGACTGGAAACCCGGCGCAGGGATTCCGCTCGAAGTGAGCGGCATGGATTTTACTGCCGCCGGCAAACTCGCCGTCGCCATCCGCAAAGGCGAAGTGTGGCTGCTCGATGGGATGCTCGGCGGCGATGCGCGTAAGGTGACCTACAAGCTCTTCGCCTCTGGCCTGCACGAACCGCTTGGCCTGCTGCGCGACGGCGACGACTTGCTCGTCACTCAGCGTACCGAAGTCACGCGGCTGCGTGACACCGACAAGGACGGCATCGCTGATGAATACCTCACCGCAGGTCGCGGATGGAATGTCTCGGGTGCCTATCACGGCTACGCTTACGGACCGAAGCGCGATGGCGCGGGCCGACTGTGGGTCTCGCTAAACGTGGACATGGGCGACCACTCCAATAACAAAGCGCCGTGGCGCGGGTGGGCCGGGGTCATCGATCTGAACGGTCAGTTTAAAGCGATGGCCGCCGGGATGCGTTCGCCGTGCGGACTCGGCGCGAATGCCGCGGGCGACATGTTTTGCGTCGATCAGCAGGGCACGTGGATCTGCACCACACCGATCTACCACCTTCGCTCCGGCGCGTTTTTCCTGAACCCCGAAGGTATCGCGTCGCAGGATCTTCCGGGCGCACCGTTGCATCTCTCCGCGCCAGTGCCGGAGAAGAAGCCGTATCCCGAAGCCGTGCGCGCCCTGCCGGAAATGCGCCCCCCCGCCGTGTGGTTGCCCTACAACAAAATGGGACGCAGCGGCACCGATCTCGTGACTATTCCCGCCGGTGGAAAGTTCGGCCCCTTCGACGGGCAGATGCTCGTCGCGGAATTCACCGACGCGAAGATCGGGCGCGTCTTCATGGAGAAAGTGGACGGTGAATACCAAGGCGCGGCGTTTCCGTTTCTCAGTGGCTTTGCGTCGGGGATCGTGCGGCTTCTGTTCGCGCCGGACGGAAGTCTCATGATCGGCATGACCAGCCGCGGCTGGTCGTCGCTCGGCACGAAGGCCTACGGTCTTCAGCGCGTGCGCTGGAATGGCACCACGCCTTTTGCGATCCGCGAAATGCGCGCGCGTCCGGATGGCTTCGAGCTGACTTTCACCGAGCCGGTGGACGCCGCCACCGCCAACAATCCCGCGTCATACTCGATGACGAGCTACACGTTTCTGTACTCGGGTGCTTACGGCAGCGAGGAGATTCAGAACCAGCCGTGCCCGATCGTGAGTGCCACGGTGAGCGAAGATCGCAGGAGCGTGATCTTGAAAGTCGATGGCCGCCGCGAACTTTACGTCCACGAGCTGCACGCCGACGGCATCAAGTCCTCCACTGGCGCGAAGCTCGATCGCCCCGATGCCTACTACACGCTGAACCGCATCCCGAAAGGTTGAATGCTGGTTGCGTTTTGGATGAAGCACAGAGGATGACGCAAGGCTGCGAACTTCTCCTTGAGTGAGTTTCTTTGAACATCGTGCCTCTGTGGTTATCCCGCTATCCCCGCCCTGAACTCATGCACCTCCTTCGACACATCGCCCTCCTTTTCATGACGGCATCGGTTTTTGCCGTCGATCGCCCGAATGTCGTCATCATCCTCGCGGACGATCTCGGCTATGGGGATCTGAGTTGCTACGGGCATCCCAAATTCAAAACCCCGCGCATCGATCAGATGGCGGCGGAAGGTGCGAAGCTTACTCAGTTCAACTGTCCGGCCGCCTTCTGCGCGCCGACGCGAGCGTCACTGATGACGGGACGTTATCCCTTCCGCTGCGGCATGACGCAGAATCCGGCACCGGATGGCGGACCCACTGCGGACGCGCTGCGGATGCCAGCCTCCGAAGTCACGCTGGCGCAGGTGCTGAAGTCGGCGGGTTACGCGACCGGCATGATCGGCAAGTGGCACCTCGGTCACAAACCCGGCGCCCTGCCGACAGACCGCGGCTTCGATGAGTACTACGGTATCCCTTACTCAAACGACATGCGGCCCGTGCAGGTGCTCGAAGGCACGACCGTCGTCGAGTACCCCGTGGTGCAGGCGACGCTGACCAAGCGATATGCGAAACGCGCGACCGACTTCATCCAGCGGAACAAGGCCAAGCCTTTCTTCCTCTATTTCGCCGAAGCGATGCCTCATAAGCCACTCGCGGCTTCCGAGAAGCATTACAAGAAGAGTGGGGCCGGACTCTACGGGGATGCGTTGGCGGATCTCGATGACAGCGTGGGCGCGGTGCTCGATGCGCTGAAAGAAAATGGTCTCGACGATAATACCCTGGTGCTTTTCACGAGCGACAACGGCGCGACCTTCGGCGGCAGCACGGGTCGCTTGCGCGGGATGAAGGGCAGCACTTACGAAGGCGGCTTCCGCGTGCCGATGATCGCGCGCTGGCCGGGAAAGATCCCCGCCGGACGGGTCTGCGGGGAGTTCGCGGTGATGATGGATCTTTTCGCCACTGTCGTGAAAGCCACTGGCGCGCAAATGCCCGATGCCCGTGTGCTCGATGGGCGCGACATCCTGCCGCTCTTCACCAGCGATGCGAAATCACCGCACGATTTCATCTTCGGCCACCAGAATTCGCGGCTCGCCACGATCCGCGAGGCCCGTTGGAAGTTGCACGTCCTCAAGCCAGGCATCGGACTGGCCGCCAGCTACCAACCGGGCGATCACTGGACTGATCCGCGCGCGCCCGACGGCGTGACCATCCTCGCGCCTTACGAGCAAGCGCAGCCTAGCGAGTATCCCGGCGTGAAGACTGGTGACGCATCGAAAGCGATGCAGCTCTTCGACCTGGCCGCTGATCCCAACGAACAGCACGACATCGCGGCCGAACATCCGGAGGCAGCACAGCGCCTCAAGGCTGCCTACGATGCGATGAACAAGGACGTGCCGGTGGTGGTGGAAGTGAAGCGCGCGCCTTTTCCGAAGTAACCGCTCCCGCTTCACTGGCCGGACAACTCCCATGAATCTATCCTGCATCAAACGACTCTTCATCGCTCTGGCCCTGATCGGAGTCGCGTCCGCCGCTGAGACCGTCGGGCCGTGGAATCTCACCGAACTCTTCCAGCCGCCGGCGATGCTGTGGATCACGCAGACCGGCCCGGTGCATGCGCTGACCTACGAGGGCGAAGTTTTTGAGGATCATCGCACCGAAGTTTTCGCCTTCTATGCCTCGCCGGCCACGCTCGACGCGGCGAAGGCGGGCACGAAGTTCCCGGGTGTGGTGCTCATCCACGGGGGCGGTGGGACGGCGTTCGCGGAATGGGCGTGGCTGTGGGCGAAGCGTGGATATGCGGCCATCGCGATGGATCTTTCCGGGCGGCGCCCGCCGGATCCCATTTTCGACGCGAAAACGGGTGCGCCCTCGAATTCACCGAACGATGCCAAGCTCCGCACGCGGCTCGCGAAAGGCGGGCCGGAGCACGGGCATCCGGAGAAGTTCGATTCCATCGGTGGGAGCACGTCGGATGACTGGCCCTTCCACGCCGCCGCATCGGTGATCCGCGCGCACTCGCTGCTGCGTTCCTTTCCCGAAGTGGACGCGGAGCACACGGCGGTCACCGGGATCAGTTGGGGCGGCTACACGACGTGCCTCGTGGCCTCGCTCGATCATCGCTTCAAGGCCGCCGTTCCCGTGTATGGCTGCGGCTTTCTGCACAAGGGTGAATCCGTGCAGAAGCCGAGCATCGACAAGCTCGGAGACCGTCGCGACGCGTGGGTGAAGGCTTACGATCCCGGCAGCCTGCTCCCGCGCTGCCGCGTGCCGATCCTTTTCGTGAACGGCACGAATGACGTCCACTACCCACTGGACAGCTATCAGAAGAGTTTCGCGGTTGTGCCGGGCGACAAGTCTATGCGCATCGAAGTGAAGATGCGCCACGGTCATCCACCCGGCTGGGCTCCCCAGGAGATCGGGCTTTTCATCGACACCTACTGCCGCGGTGGCGCGGCGCTCCCGTCTCCGGGGAAAGTGGAAATCGCGGGCGAGACGGTGCGCGTTCCCTTCACCACCGCGGTCCCGCTGAAAAGCGCCGCGCTGCACTTTACCACCGACACTGGCCTGCGCTCGAAACGCAACTGGCAGAGTATCCCCGCGACGATCGAACGCGATCACCTCTCCGCACCCAGGCCGCCTGCCGAGGCAAATACGTGGTTCCTTTCCCTGACCGACGAACGCGACGCGATGGTCACGACGGCGGTGCAATTCCAGCCGGAGCCGATTGTAGCGCCGGTCTCTGACCGTCGCTGATCTCCGCGGACGACGGTCATAGACCGACGCTACAGCCACTCGCAGAGCGACTCGACGTGGCGCGCGGAGCCGTCGCGCAGCCAGCCATCGAGCTGCGCCTGCTCCTTGAGTTGCTGCCCGCGCAGGCGCGGGACGACGACGAAGCGACTCTGGATTTCCGGCAGCGCGCTTAAGTCGCCCCAGAGCTTTTCAAACTGCGCGACCGGGAAGATATCCTCCTGGCCGTGGCCCCAGCGCTTCTTCACGTCCTTGAGCGTGATGTAGGTCGGCACCTTCGCGGCGAGCGTGCGGATCGCGGTGAGGATGCGCTCTTCCGCCGCGGGCGCGGGATCGAGGATGTCGGCGCGCGTCAGGCCGAGTGCGGCGAGCAGGCCGTCGATGTCGATCCAGGTGGTGAGCGTGTTGTAATAGGTGAGGCCGAACTCGAGTTCCTCGCGCGGCATGGCGAGACCCTCCACGAGCCGCACGCGGCCATCGACGCGGGCGAGGCCGCCGCCGCGATCTTCGAGCCGGCGATTGAGGACCGCGAAGGTGAGCGCCGCGCCGCTTTCGAGATGTTGTCCGAGCAAGGCGGGATCGAGGTCGGCGCCGACGGTGTCGATATTGTGCAGCAGGAGCGTCCTGAGCTGCGGGCGTTCGCGGAGGAGCGAGGCCAGGATGCCGTTGCGGAGCAGATTGGGGATCTCGTAGAAGTGCCCGACCGGGTGCATGCACTGGAGCGGGAGATTGTCCGTGTAGTTCGTCGCTTCGCCCGCCCCCTCCGCCCAGCCGATGAGCGCCTTGCGGCCCGAGTCGCGCACCTTCTGCTGCTGCTCATCGAGGACCTGCTGCGGCATTTCCTCCCAGGCGAAACGCAAATCGCGCGCCGTCGGCACCAGCCGCAGGCCGACGCTCCGGCCTCGCGAAAGCAGGAGCGGGCCTTCGTAGCCGTAGTTGCCGCGTGCGGCGAGGATCGCGGAGATCGGCCGGTGCGTGAGATAGCTCGTCGTGAAGATGTGCGGCACCGCCGCGCCCGCGAGCCGCGAGATGCGGCGCGATTTGGCGAGATGCGTCTCGAGGAAAGTGCGGTGCCGTCCACCTAGCTTGCAGAAGGGATGCAGGGACTTCACCACCCCCGCGCCTTGCGTCCACCGCGAAGCGGCACCGGCGGCAAGTGTGACCACGGCAGCTTCGCCCGCCCGCAGTGCGGCGAGCCCGCGCTCGCGTGGCGCGGACGCCTCGTCCGCGGCGCTCCGCCGGACGCCTCGCCCGGCATCCGAGCCAGCTGCCTTGCGAAAACTCTCGCCGCTCCCTTCGCGATACTCGCCAGGTCGCAACTGGGCGCGGATCGGATTGTCGCGAAGGTAAGCTTCATACGCAGCCAGTTGATCAGCATCGCGCACCAAATGGTCGAATGACTCCTCCTGCCACAATGGTCCACTGCGCTTCAGGGCCTTGTTGATGTGATGTGCAGAGGCGGATTTCCAAGCCCGCACGCTGGCCTCGAGCGGGACCTCACCCGGCGTCACCAAGACATGCACATGATTCGGCATGATCACGTACTGGTCGAGCCAATAGTCCTGACCATGCTTGTAGAGGAGGGTCGTTTCGACGAACTCTGCGACTGCGCTGTCTCGGAGGACGCACGAGCCGTAGCCGGCATCGGTTTCCGCTTCGAGTTGCGCGGAGCCAAGAGCCGCGACCTCATCGCGCAAATGGCGGGGTGCGTCCGGCGCGAGCTGACGAAGGCGGGCTTCGCGCTCGGCCCGCAGACGCCCCAGCACCTCGGCAGGGAGTGCGTCGCCCAGTCGGAAGGTGACGAAATAAGTGCAGCCATCCTGACGCCAATGCGGGAGCCGCCGCCAAGACACCGAGTACGGATCCCCGGGCTCAAATGGTTGAAATAGCGCCCACTCAGCGGACGAGGCGTCCGGGGAACAGTCGCGGACGAGGGCGTCCGCGCCACGCGGGCTCGCCGCCACATCGCCGGGCCGCACGTCTTCGATGACGGCGTTGGCCGGGAGGCGATTCTGCGCGAGGCCGATTCGCCCCGACTTCATGTCGCCGCGGATCTGCTCGTGCGCTTCGCGATCGAAGCCGTTTTCGGTCAGCAGTTCGTCGAGCGTGCCCTGGCCTTCGTTGCGATCGGACTTGGTGCGCGGGAGCAGGCTGTCGAAGAGCTCCTGCACGACGCCGCTCAGCTCCGGGCGCGTGCGGCAGGCGGCTGCAAATTTATCGAGATCGGCTCGGCGCAGCGCGGAAAGCTGACGGCGATCAGTGCGGATGAGCGCGGGAGCGGTAAGGAGGTAGTAGCCTTTCGGCATCAGCGCCACGTCGCCGGAGAGCAGGTCGGCGAAGGTGCCGCGCTCGTTGATTTTGAAATCATAGACCACCGGCTCCATGGCGAAGGGCAGGGAGGCGGAGAGCTCGCGCTTTGTCGCGGCCATGATCGCGGCCAGGCGCTCCTGGGCTTCCGCTTTCCGGTGCGGCGCGAAGATGAAACCCATGCCGCCGCCGCTCATCCCGCCGAGCATCCAGAAGCCCCAAAAGTCCGCGCCGAATTCCGCGCGCACCTGGTCGATGAGCCGCTCGGTGTAGTGCGTGGAGGCCCACGGGATGATGGTCTGAATCGGGCCGGTGAAGTTGCGCGTGGTCACCTCGCCGACACGGGCGATGTCACCGGCACGCAGGGCGTCGAGGATTTCCTGGAGAAAGCCGAGTGCCTCCTGCCGTCCGCGCCATTCGGCACCGCTGCGCAGGAGATATTTCTCCGTCACCATCTCGAGGATCGGCCCGACATTCTGCGCCATGCCGCCATGCACGAGCACCAGCGACTGCTGGAGTTTCTCACGCGCGGACTCGGGGATTTCTTCGCGGGTGAAGACGTGATGCCGCGGCATCAGCCGCCCGCGCGAGATGCCATGCTCGGCATCACCGGCGAGCGCGGCCACACCCTCTATCACCTTGATCCCCGGCCACACGCCACCCGAGTCCTGCCATCCACCTCCGCTCCCGCCGAGCCATTCACCGAGCAGTGCGCGGGCGAGCACCAGCCGGCGTTCCTCTTCGCGCAGCGGACCGGTGAGCGACTCGGCCTGACCGGTGGCGCGCATGAGGACACTGACGAGCGCGGCGAGCAGGTTCGTGCTCACGGCGAGCCGCGAACCTTTTGGGATGTCGTTCACGCTCGAGACGAGCTCAAGGCCGCGCCCCGGGCCGAGCATCTGCGCGAGCAAGTCGGCGAGCGATTGCCCCGAGCCTTCGATCCCCGGCGGCACGATCCCGGCGGCGATCACAGCGGCTTTGAGCAAGCCGAGGTAGTCCTTGGCGAAGTCGAAGACTTCCGCGAGCGACGAAATCTCCGCCGTCGCACCGAGATCGACGGAGACCAGCCGGAGCACCGGTTCCTCGATCACGCGCAGCCAGGCACTCACGGGCGGTTGGGTCGTGGTATCGCGGCCATGAACACCGAGATCGACTGAGACGTTCAGCACCTTCGCGCCCTCG
>JANPIS010000596.1:0-14585 GCA_031425095.1 Chthoniobacteraceae bacterium | reverse complement strand
GCGTAAAGTAGTCCTTCGAGATTTTCCCATAAGCGACCACAGCGTCACACAAACTCAGGATGAATTTCTGATACAGCCGCTTCGCGGGGCGCTCGTCGTGATCTCGGTCCTGCGCGATGCCTTTGCTCCAACCGATGGTGGCGATGCCGCGCGCGCGCGCAGCGAGAAGGTAGCGCGGGTTGGAGAGCAACGTCCAACCGAGGTCGAGGATGAAGGCATCGAAACCCGCGAGCCGAACGCCGGCCTGGTATTCGATGGGTCCGGCGAGTTTGTGGATGCGGATGGGCCGGGTGGTCAGTTCGTGGAGTTGGGTGGAGGGAATGCCCGAGCCGATGTCGTCGCCGCCGCAGTAGAAGGTCCAGTCGAACGCAGATTGCTCGCTGAGCTTTTTGAAAAGCGGGAACCGGTAATGCGCGATGACGCGCTGGAGCATGGCGGCTCTGGGTTTCCGAGGTGAATGCGGCGCGCGATCCACGATCAATACTTGAGCCAGTAGTAGAGCAGCTTCGCGACTTCGTTGCGGAAGGTTTTACGCCCCTCTTCACGGGTCCACCAATTGTCGGGAGAATAGCGGATGGGATCAATGGCCGGGACGATGACTTCGATGCCGGTATCACGGAGCGTGCGCTGAAAGATCCATTTGGCGCGACGCGTGTGGAAGATCTCGGTCGGGATCACGAGCCGGCGGCACTGTTGCGCCGCCGCCCAGTGACTCACGGCGATGGCTTCATCGCGGGTGCTACCGACGTCGGGTCGCAGCGGCTCGATCGCGCCGGGCGGCACCCCGAGCTGGACCAGCAACGAGGTGGCAAGCTCGCCTTCGGGCGGCACTGTGCCCATTACGACGGCTTCGGTGATCGCCGGATGCGCGACAAGCACCCGCGGGGCGATCTTCAGCCGGTAGAGTCGCGCGGCTTCCGTAGGCCGGTGCGTCATGCCACCGCCGAGCACCACGATGGCATCCGCTTTTTTGGGCAGCGGATCATCGAGGATGAAAGCATGCGCGGCGGCGGAGAGGATGCGCGCGTGGGTGAACCAGATGATCGCTGCGACAAAGGCCAGCGTACCCAGCGTGCGGAACTTGCGCCTATCCGCGCGAGGCGCCGCGAGCGGGATCGGAGGCGCGGGTTCAGTCACGGAGATTGGCGTCATCGCCCGGGTGGATGGCTGGCCAGTTGGATTTGCTCATTCAGCAGACTTCGAAGCGTCTCCGCTGCCGCACTGGCATCGCGGGCATCCCACACCGCGAGTTCCACGCGACGCTGCCCGGCCTGGCGCCGACCTGCGACCGCGGCGGCGATTCGCTCTCGGGGCGAGCCAGTCGTGAGCGCGCCCCGCAGGCCAGTCGCGGAGCGGACGTCTTCCGCAAGGCAGTTGAAGACAAACAGCTCCTCGGCCCCGTCGCGGAAGTGGTAGGCGTCGAAGACGAGACTCACATTGCCGCGCTCGAAAGTGACCGGGGGCAGCTCGGAGATGAGTTCCATTCCCGCGCGCCCGAGACAGATCCGCGGGTCATGCATTTGCATGCTCTGCGCGACCGTGCGCTCCGGAAGCCAGCGGAAATAGAAGGCATGCCAGCGATCCTTCTCATCGCCGGTCCACATGCCGCTGAACCCTTCGTCGTACCGCAGAATGGTGCGCGTCCGAGGTGCGATCGGCGCGTCGCGGAAAGCGGTGCGGTGCGTCGGTAACCGGAATTCCCAATCCGCGACCTGGGTCAGGAAGCGACCGCGGTAGTCAAACCACGCCTTCGTTAAACCAAGCCCGGTGACTAACAGCGCGAGCCCGACGCCCGCAAAAGCGGCTGCGGGCCGGAGCCGGGCAGCGATGAGCGCGAATCCGTCGAGAACTCGAGAGTGAGCGAACAACAGGTCGCGCTGTGCGGAGGTGCGATGCAAAATCCACGCGGTGGCGGTAACGGCGACAGCGCAGAGGGCGAGCACGGAAAAGCCAGCCGTGTCGTGCCAGCGATCGACCGCAGCGAGCCCGTCGCGCGCGGATACTGCGCCAAGGAACGACGTGCGGCCCACGTTACTGACCAGCGCCCATCCGAGGCCAGCGGCCAGCAGGATCATGCGACGCAGCCGAGAGAGCGCGAAGATTTCTCCGAGAAACAAGCTGAGCATCAGCGTGCTCTGCAGTGATCGAATGCCGCTGCACGCCTCATCGACACCGAGCGTGCCTGTCGAGAGCTGAATCAGATTGCCCTGCGCCATGGCATCGATGCCGATCCAGTTCAGCAGCTCTACAGACAGGTTGGTGTTGTTCATCATCAGCCGATCCATGCAGGCCTCTTCGAGGTTGCGCGGAATCGGAACGGCGATGAGGAAGAAGAGAAGAGGAAATGTGAAGTGGCGCACCCACGGCCAGCCGCCCATCTGCCAGAAGCAGACGAGGCTCGCGGCGATGGCGACACCGACGAGCCCCCACTGGACGAGCCGCCAGTCGAGATTCGCTTCCCGGATCGGCATGATCAGGACACTGGCGATGGCGAGGAGGAGAAGGGCGACATTGATGACCCATGACCTCGGCGCGGGCGACGCCGCGGGGACGCTCTCGAAGCGAACCTTGATCAGGTAAGCGACCAGCAAAGGGACGAGCCAGCCGAACTGGTACTGTTCGTTGAAGGTCCACTCGGCAGAGAGATGCCGAACGGCAAGCGCCCAACAGCCCAGCGCGAAGATGGGAAGCAGCCAGACGGGCCAGGCGGCGCGAGGGCGGGCGGTGCGCGCCGGGACGGCGGCGTCCGCCACGCCAGCGGCAGACTGAGGCAGGACTCTGCTGGAAGACGTGTTCATCGGCGATGACGCTGAGAGGACGAACGAGACCCGAACCGCTCCACTTCCGCGCTCAAAAGCCGGCCAATTTCCTGCCGGTAGCGTTTCGGCGTGAATGCCGCCGCGAAGGCCAGCGCAGTTTGCCGATCGCGGGCCACGGCATCGCGATCGGAAGCGTAGTGCGCGATGCGGGCGGCAAGGGCGGGAACATTCATGACTGGCACACGCCAGGTGGGGTCCGGGACTGGGACACCGCAGTTTTCGGTGACGATCACCGGCAATCCACACGCCATGGCTTCGAGCCCCACAAACCCGAATGAGTCCGCGATGGAAGGCAGGACCAGGACATCGTGACTGGTGAAGATGGTGCGCAAGGTGGCTTTCGTCTGCGGTTCGATGAGTTTCAGCGACGTGGGATGGGCGCGCAACACCGGCGCCAACTCGGCCGCCACCGCACCCACCAGCGTGAGTTCGATCGCGGCACCCAATCCGCGAGCTGCCTCGAGCAGAAAGGGCACGCCCTTGCGGAGGTTGATGCCGCCGACGAAGAGGACCCGCAGTTTGTCGCTGGGGGTGATCCGCTGCGTGGCGTCAGGAAACCAGAGTTCCGGATCGACCCACAAGGGACATTCGAAGAGTCGCTCTTCAGTGAAACCGGCGAGGAGGAAACTGCGCCGATGCACTTCGGAGTAAACGAGAAGGCGATCGGCTGCGGCATACTCCTCCGCCTTGCGCGCGGCCATGCCTGGCGTATCGACCGCCGCTCGATGCGGTATCTGCGCGCGATCGGCCGCCTCATCCAAAATCGCGGTGAGATAGGTGGGGTGCAATTGCGGGCAGTCGAGCAGCCGCGTGATCCCGCGGCGGGCGCAGACCTCGAAAGAACGTTGCGCACAGGTTTCAGTCCCCACAAAGACGGCACTCTGCGACCGAGCCAAGCCACGTGCGACACCGCGGTCAAAAGCGTCATTGGCCGCCAGCAAGTCGTACGCGGATTCGGGTCGTAACTTTGCACGCAGTCGATGCCGAACGAGCGGCCATGGATGTTCCACCACTTTTTCCACCGGCAGACCATCCAAGCGCCGGTTGACCAGAGCCTCCCTGCCAAAGACTCGCGCGAGTTTTCCACCCCACATCCCTGGCGCATCGAAGATCGAACAATGGAAGATCTCCAGCAGCCCGACCTCTTCCGCAGCGAGAGCGAGTTGGTATGCCTGATGAATGCCGCTGTAGGCAACGGTGACGCCCTCAGCCATCTTCCCCGCCGATCTGGCGCCAGTCCACGGCATCGACCGCTTCGAGCCACTGATGGAGAATCAGCGTGTGGACTTCCTGGATCCGGGCGGTGGTCTGGCTCGGAACGATAACCGCATGATCGCACGCCAGGCTCGCTGGTCCCCCGTCCTTGCCCCCGAGGAGTATCGTCGTAATTCCGGCCGCGCGGGCACGACGGAGCGCGGCGACGACATTGGGGCTGTTGCCGCTCGTGGAGAAGGCAACGAGGACATCTCCGGCAGCACCGAGGCCACTGACCTGGCGGGCGAACACTTCTTCGTAACCGTAGTCGTTGGCGATGCAGGTCAGCGCGGTGACGTCCGCATTCAGACAGATCGCGGCGAGACTTCGGCGCTCCGTCTTGTAGCGACCGGTGAGTTCTTCCGTGAGATGAAGCGCATCGGCGGCACTGCCACCATTGCCGCAGGTGAGTATCTTGCCGCCACTCCGTAGTGTGGAGATGATGCAGCGGGACGTTTCTTCCACCGTGCCAACCAGGTCCCGGCACGCCTGGAGCACCGCTTGCAGTTCGGCGAGCGAATCGAGGAGGGTTGGGACCGGGGTCATCGAGGAAACGGGAAAAGGTGTCGATCCGGCAATGGATCAAAGGGCGCCGGCGCACTTTGCTTCGCGGCGAAAGACACCAACGCATGCCTTTTCGCGGGCATGCTGCCGCCCGTGGTCATTTCCGGGGATGGAAGACGGTTGGAGTGGCTTCACGGGTTGCGTGCTGGAAATTCGTGCCGAACCACTCGTCACGACCATGGTTGTGCGTGAGGTCTCGGCGACCTACTGGGGGGATCGGATAGTGCCTGGCCTCACAGATTCGGCGAGCGGCAATTCACAGGCGGAGTGTAACGTTTCCAGGGCGGGTTCCGATCAGTGTTTCGCGCCGGCGCCATACACACCCTTGGCACCGTAGGAGCCATAAGTCTTGCCGGAGTAGTAATATGAGTCCTGCCGCGAGCCGCTCGGCACGAAATTCAAGACAATGCCGGCAGGGCGGGCACCGACTTCGGCCAAAGACTTCACCGCTCGCGCAGCGGATTTCCGGGCCGTAGAGCACGAACGGACGACCAGACAGACCACATCGGCCTCTGGCGCGATGAGGAGCGCATCGCTCACGGCGAGGGTCGGAGCGGTATCGATCACGACGCGGTCGAACATCTGGGTCGCTTCGGCGAGCATGTCGCGCATTCGTTGAGTGGCCAAGAGCTCCGCGGGATCGGGAGCCCGGCCTCCGGCGGTAAGGACGGACAGGTTTTCGATCTCGGCCGGCATGATGGCCTCAGAGAGCGATAGTCGTCCGGCGAGGACGTCGCTGAGCCCTGGCTTGCGGTGTTCGCCAAAGATCAGCGGAGAGACCGCAGGCTTGCGCAGATCGGCATCGATAAGCAGGGTGCGGTAGCCCTGCTGGCAAAGCGCTGCGGCGAAATTTGCGCTCGTAAAGGTCTTGCCTTCGGAAGGAACGGCGCTCGTGAAGAGGAAGGTGTGCCGCGCGTCGGCGTCGGCGATCATCGAGAGCGATGCGCGAAGCGAACGAAAAGACTCCGCGATCGGTCCGCTGCGATTGGAAAAAACATCCAGACCGCGCGCTCCAGTGGCGAAGCGGCCTTTCTTCTTTGCGACGGCCGTGAGCACGGGGAGACCGGTCGCCTGTTCGGCCTGTTCGATGGTCTTGACCGAGGTGTCGAGCGCATTGATTCCGATCGCCAGACCGACGCCCGCCAGGAGCCCGAAGATGATACCGATGGCGTAGATTTTCACCGGGTTGGCCGCGATGGGTGCAGCGCCCATCGCCGTCTCGTGAATGCGGATCGGCGAATCTGAGAGACCTTTGGTGAGGTCGATTTCCTTCACACGGCTCATCACGGAATCGAGCATTACGCGATCCGCTTCGGATTCCCGCTTGAGATTGTTGAATTCGACGGCCTTACCCGTGATTTTGAGCAACTGGGCCTCCTGCTCTTGAAGTGCTTTCTTCAAGTCTTCCGCTTGCGACTTATTGTGGTCCTGTTCGTTGCTCAAGAGACCAATGACGTTCTGCAGGGCGACTTTTCGGTCCGCGATGAGAGAGTCGAGTTGGGTCCGGAGGGCGATGAAGGTGGGGTGCCGGGCGCGATAGCGCTGGCTCACGATGAGGAGTTGACGCTCTTGTTCACCGATGGCTTCGGTAAGGCGCGCAATTTTTGGCTCCTGAAGGACGCTCGGCAAGCGAAGCAACTCGTCAACATTGGTCGGATCGGCCCGCACCACCTTCATATCCGTGTCGAGCTGATACGACTTTTGCTCGAGCAGTGAGAGCTTCGAGGTAAGTTCGGCGAGGCGCTCCTGAGCAGTCACCTGCATCGTTTCCAGCGAGGCTGCGCGTTCCCGCTCCCGGAAGCTTTGCATGGCCTCGTCCGACTGGAGCAATTTTCTCCGGAGCCGCTCGGCCTCCTCGATGAGAAATGAATTTGCCGCACGGTTCGCTTCGGTCCGTTTTTCAAAGATGTAGCGCAGGTATTCGTCCGCCAAGCCGTTTGCCAAATTCGTGGCCGCGACGGCGTTCGGGTGGGTAACGAGGATATCGATGAGCCGTGTGTTCTTCCGGTATTGCGTGGTAATCATCGGCACCAGCGCGGCGGCTGCGTCGGCCGTCGTGAGGCGGCGCCCCTCGGCCACCATCTTCGACGTGCGAAAGGTGGGATCGTCCGCGAGTTTCATCTTCTCGGCGATCCGCAACGCGAACGGGTAGCTGCCAAGCAGATCGACGATCGTATTGATCATGTCCAAGCTGCGAATCTGCTCTTCGCGAACGCCTTTCACGTCCTTCAGCACGCGATCCTGCTCCTGCTCGAGAAAGAGCACGGCACGCGCACGGAACACTGTCTCCTGGCGAGCCAGGTAAAGCGCGGCAAAAATCCCGCCCAGCACCACGGCGAGCAGGACGATCCACAGACGCTGCCGCACCGCGTGGTAGTGCTCACGCCAGTCCGAGGACGCACCTTCGGAGCCCGAGGCCTGCGCGAGCAGAGCGGAAAGGTCGTGGTCCTTCATGGATGGGAGAAAAGCGGCTTCATCTGGTTGAGCCAGACGTCAAAGTGAACTGTGCAGGATGTCAAAACCAGCTCTCTCCGACAGTGATGACATCACCGGGCTGGATATTGAAGGATTCCTTCCCTCCTGCCGAGAGGCGTTTGGCATTCACCTTGATCGATCCCTCCGCGCCGCCCTCTGCCGTGCGTTGGACGATAACCTTGCCCCGATCGGCGCTGCGGGTGAAGCCCCCGGCGATGCCGACGGCCTCGAGGAGACCGAGCGGTCGCCCCCCAGGGAACGGATACGCTCCCGGCTTCGTGACCTGGCCGAGGATGGTGAACTTTCGCTCCGCGAAATCCACGAGGTTCAGGTAGATCTGCGGGCTCACGAGATAATCGGCGTCGTAACGGCGGCGGATGATCTCGCGGGCTTCGCGGATCGTCATTCCTGCGACCTTGATCTCGCCGACCAGCGGTAGTTGAACGGTCCCATCGGTCCCAATCTTACTCCGGGTCGTGAGATCCGGCTCACGGTAGATGGTCATCTCGAGGGTGTCCGAGGTGGAAAGGACGTAGTCTCCGGCGGCGGAGGAAATCATTCCGCCCCCCGAACTGCTTGGTGCCGGCGAAGTCCGGATCTCCGCGGGCTCCGATGGCGGGGCCTCTGGGCGCGGCTCCGGACGAGAAGTGAATGCAGACTGAGCCGCAGCGACAGGCCGGGGAGCTTGCGAGAACGCCGGTGTCGCTCCGACGAAGAGAATCGCTCCGAGGGCAGCGATCAGGTGGGGAATGCCTTTCATCAAGGAAATCGAGCGGCTAGGAAGGTCGTCATAATGCCTAGAAAGTCAAACGTAAACTCAGGCTGGCGCGGTCCTCCCGAGCACCGCCAGTGCCCACGGCAGAGGTCGATTGCGAAGAGCTCCGATACAGAGCCTGCAGGACTAGCCAGCGACTGAATTCGTAAGAAAACGAAGCCGCATAGAACGAGTAAGGATCGAGTTCGCTGGAAGCCCCGCTGGCGGAGATGTCCCGATATTGCTCCCAGCCCGTGGAAAGCGCGAGTGTGCCTCGCTGGAAAAGCCGCTGCTGCGCGCTGGCAAGGAAACCGCGCGAGATGCGGTTTTGGGAGAAAGACAGCGTCGATGCGCCGCTGAGCTGGTAGGCGGAAAGGCTGACTGCCGTGGTATCACGCGGACGCCACTCCAAGCTGAGCGAGACCTCGGGCTCGGTCGCCGTGGCCTCGAGCCCGACATACAGCCGGGCGCTCACTTTTTCGGTCGGTTTGTAGGTCGCCGTCAGCGAGTACACGTTGCGCAGTCCGTCCTGCTCGGTGGACGACCCGGTGGTCTCGGTGAGGCCGACGCCAATGCTGGCTTCCAACGCGAGTTTTTCCGTTGGAGTAAAGTTCGCCCGCAACTGCACCTGCTGATAAACACGCTCCTCCTCACCGCCGGCGGCAAAGCTCCGAACGTCATTGCCAGTGCTGATTTCCAACCGCAGGCGAGATTTGCCAGTGATGAAATAGTCGGCGTAAGCAGAGGCGCCAAGGCGGGTGAAAACTTCGGCGGAGCCGGTGTCGCCGACCTGTGAGTTGCGCTCGTAAGTGCCGAAGAGCAGCACCCCAGCGCGGGTGTATTCGGTGACTTGATAGTCTGCGGCCAGCGTCTCATTGAGGGTCAGCCGGTCTTGATTGCGCCCTCGATTGGTGTCGAACCCAGTCCCGAACGCGGCCCCGCCGCTCGACCGCACGGTGAGCCGCGACAGGGTGACCCGAAAGTCCAGCCCCGCGGACTGCGAAGGGAGCGCCTCCGCGGGTGCCCGCGCTTCCTGTCCGCCGACGATTCGCTCCTCGGTGACCGCAGCCCGCCGCTCCGTGCGAAAGCCGGGCACCACTTCACGGATGCCACCGACGAACCGAACCGTATCCCGACTCGGGTCCCGCACCTGGACATCCCGCTCAGGTTCGACGACGACGCGCACCTTCTGCCCAGCGATCCCCGGACTACCACCGGCGCCGACGTAGTTGCGGTCGAAGTAATACAAATAGCCGATGGAGTAGCGCGCCGACACCGTCCAAGGCCCGACGTCGCGATCGTAAAAAGCCGCGATCGTCGGCGCCGCAAAAAAGCTGCCGTTGGAGGGCTGTTCGGTGAAGGCGGCATTGGCCTCCTGGCTCGTGTATTCGTAGCCCGTGCTCAGCCCGGCGCGGAAGACCACCGGCCCTGTGCGAAAGAGCGAGGTCAACGATCGAGCCACCCCCTCGCCGAATCCCTCATCCGCACCCCGGAGCGGAATCTGCGACCCGACCTCGAGCTGGGGCCGATCCACCTGCTGATCCACCCAGCGCGAACGAAACTCCGTCTCGCGAACGGTCGAAACCGTCTGCGCTACGAGCGGGGTGCTGGCCAGCATCAGCCCCGCCAGCGCACAGACTGTGGCGGGAACGAAGCAGACGCGGGGTAGGCTGTGAATGTGAGGGGACAGGGGTGGCTGCAAGGGTGAACTGGCATCGGGGCCTGCGGAGCGGCTTCCGTAGCGGAACTGGCGGGCGACTGTCGAGGATCGTATGTCCGCTGCGGACCTTGACACCGGCGCCACCTTCCAGTTTGCACTGCGCCGATGATCGAAGACCCCGATCGCCCCTCCAAGGCCTTGCCGCCTCCACCCCAGGCACGGCGAGTTTCCGTCGTCGCACACATGCTCCTGCTGGTCGGCGCGGCAGTGGCTGTCTTCCTCGCAGGCGGACCGCAACAGGCCAATCTTGGCGCTTTCCTGGTCTTCGCGGGAGTTGCGTTGATCTTCTGCCCGCCGCAGCAGGCCGTGCATCCCGGCCTTGGCATGATCGGAGGCGGCCTCGTGGCCGCCGTTTGCCTCGCCTTCCTCCCGCAAGCCTGGCTCCCGACTCCGCAGTGGCGGCGGATGCTGGTGGAAAGTGGAATCCCGCTCGGTCCCCACGTCACGCCAGTCCCAGGCGAAACGGCGTTCTGGGCGAGCCTGCTCGCGATTACGGTAGCAGTAGCATTCCTCGCGCTCTCGCATCCGCTTCGATCCCGGGCTCAACTCGGCGCCGCAGTCTTCGTGCTGGCCGCGACCGCCCTTTACGTCGGCTTGGCAATGATCGTTCGAAAGTCGGGCTGGGATCTCCCCATTGATGCGAACCCAGCCGACTTCGGCTTCTTCAGCAACCGCAACCACACTTCGTCCTTCCTCACCGTGGGCTGTCTCGTGGCGCTCGCTGTACTCGGCGTCCTCGCCCGGGGCCACTGGGCCGCAGGAGCGCTGGCGGCGATCGTTCTGGCCTCCTCCGCGAGTGGCCTGCTCTTTTTCTCCACCTCCCGCGGTGGTGTCCTGGCACTTTTCGCCGGCACCCTGCTCTGGATCGCAGGGCTCGGCCGCGAGCATCGCTCACGCCCACTGGTGATCTCCTTCCTCACGATCACTGCCGCGGCTGGAGTGCTCTTCCTCGCGTCACCTGGCGAGGTGCGGGAGCGAATGCTGCGCTCCGTCGGCTTACTGCAAGATCGTGCGCGCTCGGCGCCCGTGCCAGGCGCCGGCGTCGAGGAACCCCCGCTGGACGCGCGTCTCGTCATCTTCCGCGACACCATGCGCATCGTAGGAGACTTCCCGATGACGGGCGTCGGACTCGGTGCATTCCGTCCCGTGTTCTCTTTCTACAACAAGGGCATGCCGCCAGAGACACCGGTCGGCCACCCGGAAAGCGACTGGCTGATGCTCGCCGCAGAGGCGGGTCTGCCTGCGTTGCTCCTGCTCGCGATCGGCATCGGCTGGCTGCTGCGGCGAGCGTGGCGGCAACGCGACCATCCATACTGGCCGCTCCGCTGGGGGCTGATCTGCGCCGCGCTCGCCGGGCTGGGACACGGATTCGTCGATGTGCCGGCACATCGGGCCGCGCTCGGCTGGTGGACGCTCGCCATCGGAATCGTCGGAGCTCAGACCTTCCGCTCGGAAGCCGCACGACCGCAACGCTGGATGCATGGCATCTTCATTGTCACTGGCCTCGCCGCCGCCGCGCTTGGCTTGCAACTCATCCGGGCGGACTACTTCGGCGCTCCACCTTCGCCGCCGATCGCCGCTGGTTTGGCGGAAGCCGAGATCATCATTCTCCGTGAAAATGGACAGATCGCCGAATCCATCGCGCGGGCTCGCGCGGCCGTCACCAAGTCCCCACTAGCCCCGCGTCTCAACCTCCAACTCGCCGTCTCGCTGCTGGCTGCCTCGGCATCGCCGCCGGAAGTAGAAGCCGCCATGCTCCGAGAGCGTCTCGTCGCACCCCAGACGGCCGCGGTGCTCGTGGAGGAGGGGTTCGTCTGGGCGGACACCGACATCGAGAGAGCGCGCGCGGTCTGGCAGGAAGCGCTGGCTCGCCAGGAGCAAATTGACAACCGTTTCGGACGGCACGCGCAGCTCTCCACGGTTTTTGGCAACCTCATGCAGAATTCCGCGCCCTATCCAGATCTGCAGCGCTCTCTGCTCACAGCCGCCGGGGATCGCATTCCGCTGGTGCTGATTTGGCTGCGGTTCGCGCCTCCCGAAGTGGCGTCGGCCGAACTGCCTGCGCTTCTCGCCCGCCCGGCCGTCACCACGGGCCTGAACGAGCAGCAGCGCGCCCCACTGCTCGAGCTTTGGTACACGCGTGGCGAAAGAGCGGCGCTCTGGAGCTTCGCGGCCGCTCACCCGGACTGGCAGAAATCCATCGCACCATTTGAATGGCGGCAACTCGCGGAGAACGGCCAGCCGGAAGAAGCAGTGCAACGTGCGGCTGTAGCATCCGGAGTGAGTCTCGAGATGCCCGCCATCGGGCCGAGTGCCGCAGCCGCAGGCGCAGCTGGAGATGACGCGCTCTCCGTCTTCCGCGCGGCATGGGCCAAAGGCAACACCGTCACCGCCCGCCGCGTCCTCGAAGAAGCGCGCAACACCCGTCCGGTCGATCCAGAAGTCTGGCGGTTGCTGGCCGCGTGGTCCGCACGCGACGGCCAGTGGCCGGCCGCCTGGCGCCACTTGAGCGATTATCTTCAAGCACTCCGGGAAACGCCACGGAAGTGATCGCGGACACCGTCACGAGTCGAGGCGGAGGAAAGATTATTTAGAATTGGTCTTGATAAGGATCTGGGCGGCTGTTTGTTTTTTGACCAATGAAAGACAAGGCACCCAACCCGATCTCGACCCCCGACGAGCACATTCACGGAAGGGGATTGCGCATGACCGAGCAGCGCCGCGCAGTCTATGACGCACTCATGGGCAAGCGGGATCACCCGACAGCGGTCGAAGTCTTCATGCGCGTGAAAGCCAGCCGGCCGTCGATCTCGCTGGCGACCGTGTACAACTGTCTGGAGACGCTCACCGAATGCGGCCTCGTGAAGCATGTGCACCACGATCGCGAGCCTTCGCGCTACTGCCCGAACCTTCAGGAGCACGCCCACTTTTTCTGCGAAGGCTGCGGCGGCGTGATGGATGTGCCGCTGCGCACGAAACGGCGCCCGCAGGACATCTGGGACCTCCCGGAATCCGTATCCATTTCCCAGCACGAAGTCTCCTTCCGCGGCCTCTGCCCGAAATGCGCGACCAAGGGCCCGACGCCGAAAACCACTCGCTCCAACTGAATCTCGAATCTGACCTGCCTGTCATGAATACACTCCGCATCCGCGACCTCCACGTCTCCATCGGTGACAAGGAAATCATCAAGGGTTTCTCGCTTGATATCCCCAAGGGCGAAGTGCACGCGATCATGGGACCAAACGGCTCCGGCAAAAGCACGCTCAGCAAGGCCATCGGCGGGCATCCCGACTACACAGTGACCAGCGGTGAAGTGCTGCTCGACGGGGAAAACATCCTGGGCCTCGACCCCGACGTGCGGTCCCGCAAGGGCCTGTTCCTCGCCTTCCAATACCCGATGGAAATCCCCGGAGTGAGCAACGCCAACTTTCTGCGCGCTGCCTTGCAGGCGCGATTGCCGGAGGGAGAGGAAATCGAAGCGACCGACTTCTACGCTCACATGTATGAAGAGATGGACAAGCTCGAGATCTCCCGCAGCTTCACGGCTCGCTCGGTCAATGAAGGCTTCTCCGGCGGGGAGAAGAAGCGGAACGAAATCCTCCAGATGGCCATGCTCAAACCCACGTATGCCATCCTCGATGAGACCGACTCCGGTCTCGATATCGATGCGCTGAGGATTGTCTCCGCCGGCGTCAATGGATTGCGCGGACCGAATCTCGGCGTGCTGCTCATCACGCACTATCAGCGTCTGCTCGACTACATCGTGCCCGACGTCGTCCACGTGATGATGGAAGGCCGGATCGTCCGCAGCGGCTCCAAGGACCTCGCGCTCGAACTCGAAGCTCGCGGCTACGACTGGATCAAGGATGAGCTCGCCGAGCCTGCCACCGCTTAACGTCTTATGAATACCGAACTACTCGCGCCTCCCACGCAGATCGATATCGATCGCAGCATTGGCGATTTCTCCTACCCGGAGCAGCACCAGTTCGACGCCGGCACCGGCCTCAGCCATGGCACCGTCGACTACATCGCCGACGTGAAGAGCGAGCCGGATTGGATCCGCGAATTTCGCCACAAGGCGCTCGACACTTTCCTCGCGAAGCCGATGCCGACGCACTGGGCGTCGAAGGATCTCGAGGCGATCGACTTCAACAAAATTCGCTACTACCTCGCCAACGGACAAAAGCCCACCCGCTCATGGGACGACGTGCCCGACGACGTGAAGCGCACCTTTGAGCGTCTCGGCATCCCGGAGCAGGAGCGGAAGTTCCTCGCCGGAGTCGAGGCACAGTTCGACTCCGAAGCCGTGTATTCCAACATCAAAGCCGCCGTCGGCGAGCAGGGCGTCATCTTCGTTGGCTCGACGGAAGGACTGAAGGAACACCCGGAGATTTTCCGCAAGTGGTTCGGCAAAGTGATCCCGACCGGCGACAACAAATTCAGCGCACTGAACAGCGCTGTCTTTAGCGGCGGCTCCTTCATCTACGTCCCGCCCGGCGTGAAGGTGAAACATCCGCTTCAGGCTTACTTCCGCATCAATGCGGAGAACTTCGGGCAGTTCGAGCGCACGCTCATCATCGCCGACGAAGGCAGCGAAGTGATGTACATGGAAGGCTGCACCGCGCCGAAATTTGAGACCGCCACGCTGCACTCCGCCGTGGTCGAACTCGTGGCCATGAAGGGCGCGAAGATCCAATACATCACCGTGCAAAACTGGTCCTCGAACGTCTTTAACCTCGTGACCAAGCGCGCCATCGCGCACGAGGAAGCCGAAGTGAAGTGGATCGACTGCAACATCGGCTCGCGGCTCACCATGAAATATCCCGGCGTCGTGCTGAAAGGCCGCAAGGCCCGCGGTGAAGTCATCAGCATCGCGCTCGCTGGCGATGGCCAGCATCAGGACACCGGCGCCAAGATGATCCACGCCGCCGACGAGACCACGTCCAACGTCGTCTCGAAATCCATCTCCCTCGGTAAAGGTCGCGCGACTTATCGCGGC
>JANPIS010000595.1:0-2431 GCA_031425095.1 Chthoniobacteraceae bacterium | reverse complement strand
CGCGACCGGCGGCACGCTGCCGGGCGAGATCGTCTTTCCCGACACTGGCGTGGGCCGGCAGCTCCGGCTCGTCGCGCGCGGCATCATGGGCCGCGCGGCGATCGGTGCGGTGCGGCAGACGTACTTCGTGAATAGCGGCGGCTGGGATCACCACAGCGAGACGTTGCTTCAGCAGGGCGCGATGCTCCCGGAGATTGACGGCGCGCTCGGGGCCTTCTGGCGGCAACTCGTCGCGCTCGGCATCGAGAACAACGTAACGATTTTCTCCGCGTCGGATTTCGGCCGCACGCTCACGAGCAATAGCCGCGGCTCGGATCACGCCTGGGGTGGAAATCACTACATCGTCGGCGGACAAGTCGTCGGGAAGAAAATCTACGGCGCATATCCCAGCCTCGCCCTGAATCCCGAGACCGGCACGGAAGTGAACCCGCTCGACACCGGTCGCGGACGCCTCATCCCGACGACGAGCTGCGACGAATTCTTCGCCGAAATGGCGATCTGGCTCGGCGTGCCGAAAACCAGCCTGCCGCTGATCCTGCCGAACATTGGGAACTTCTTCGCGACGGGCGGGACCGGGTCGCTGCTCGGGTTCCTGCTGTAGCCCGTCGTTGCAAGCCCGTTTGCCGCTTCGGCGGTCGTCTCGCCCTTGTTCTCCGGCGCTACGCGACTTCGCACGAGAACGGCACGAGATCGGGATAGGTCAATAGTCGGCCCGGCCTCAGCACGGCAAAACTGCGTGCCGCTTTGGACTGCGCCGACTTTTCCGCGCTTTATGGGCGGGCCGACTCGTCGGCCGTGGCACCTACCGCCTGCGCTTCGCGAGCAATACCCCGCCGCCCAGCGACAAGTCGCCGCGACCCCGAGAGCGCGGATAAGTCCGCGCAGCGCAAAGCCGCGCCCCTCGCCACCGCCGGTGACGGCCTGACTGGCTCGCCTCCATGGTCTGCGCGACCGCAGCCGTGCGATTACCCCAGCAGGCTGGATTGCGAGATTCACGACCTCGGGATGAGAAAAAGAGCGGACCTTCAACCCCTTTTTTAGATGGCGCGCGCCGTTATGGCGAGTTCGAGGCAAGAACCCCAGCGAGCAGAGGAAGTTCAGGTGCAGATTGCCCCGTCCTAATTCGTCAATCTCCAGCGCCGGCGTCTCACCGCCGCCGCCTCGGGAGGCTGTCTTTTGCGGGTAATCATTTTCCTCGACCGCAGCACCGAGCGGCACGACGCCGGGCGCCGGGCAATCGTCAGCGGAAACAGGTTGGCGAAGCGCGGAGGGAGGAAACGGCTCATGAATCTGACCGCAAGCCCATGCAACAATCTGGTGGCGGAGAAAGGGCTGCTGGCCGGATTCACCGACGGCTCGGTGGTGTGTCCATATGTTGGGTGGGCGTTTCACCGGGCAACGTGCAACCCATCGACGAACGCAGTGGAGCCAATCTGTTGAAGGCGTGCGACTACAGGCATCTAGATCCCGAGCCTACTCCGAATCTGATCTTTTCGTAGGCGCGCTTTTCGCGGCGCTCTGTTCGAAGAGGGCGCGCCAGTAGTCCAGGCGTTCCTTCACGCGCTTTTCGTAGCCTTGGTCGCTCGGCTCGTAGTAGCGGCGGCCTTCGGGGAGGTATGCCTGCGGGACGTAAGCACCCTCGAAGTCGTGACTGTAGCGGTACCCTTCGTGGCCGAAGGCTTTTTTTGCCCGCTGGCTACCGCCGTCGCGGAGGTGCCGGGGAACCGCGAGGGTGAGGCCTTCGGCGACTTCCTTTTTCGCCGCGAGCACTGCGGCATAGGCGCGGTTCGATTTCGGCGCGGTGGCGAGATACACGGTCGCGTGGGCGAGCGGGATCTGCGCTTCCGGCAGACCGACGAACTCCACGGCCTGCTGCGCGGCGACGGTGACGACGAGGCCCTGCGGATCGGCCATGCCGATGTCTTCGCTGGCGGAGATGACGAGGCGGCGGGCGATGAAGCGGATGTCTTCGCCAGCGTGCAGCATTTTCGCGAGCCAGTAGAGCGCGGCGTCCGGGTCGCTGCCGCGGATGCTTTTGATGAAGGCGCTGATGGTGTCGTAGTGCTGGTCGCCATCGGCGTCATAGACGATGGCTTTTTTCTGGATGGATTCCTCGGCGATGGGGCGGTCGATGCGGATCGTGCCGTCGGCCGCGGGCGGGGTCGTGACGACGGCGATCTCGAGGGCATTCAGGCAGCGGCGCGCGTCGCCATCGGCGGTGATGGCGAGGTGCGTGAGGGCGTCGTCGGTGATCGCGATGCGCTGCTGACCGAAGCCGCGGGTTTCATCGGCGAGGGCGCGCTTTTGCAAGGCGACGAGACTTTCGGGAGCGAGCGGTTCGAGTTGGAAGACCTGCGAGCGCGAGACGAGGGGGCTGTTGATGTAGAAGAACGGATTGTGCGTCGTGGCGCCGATGAGTCGCACCGTGCCG
>JANPIS010000594.1:0-5510 GCA_031425095.1 Chthoniobacteraceae bacterium | reverse complement strand
TGCCGCTGGGTGATGAGATCGCGCAGTTCCTCCAAGCGCGCTTCCATCGGCGCGCGCTGGTGATGCAGGGAAGAGTGACGCTGGCGTTCCGTCGCGACTTTGATCTTCAGTTCGTTCAGTTCCCCGGAGACTTCCGCCTCCCGTGCGCGGAGCACCTCGAGCTGGCTCTGGCCTTCCGAACGGCGCTGCTGCAGCTCCTCGGACTGCGCGAGGAATGCCGCCACTTCGATCTCGAGCTGGGCAAAGCGGGCCGCGGCTTCGGCGTGCCGGGCTTCGCTGCTCGCCCGTTCACCATCGAGGCTCTGGTGCTTGCGCTCGGCTTCCTTGGCTTCGCGTTCGAGGAGGCCGAGCTGACCGCGCAGCGTGGAGACGAGCAGGGCGGCGTTTTGCTTTTCCTCGCGGGCTTCTTCGAGGCGCGCGCTGCCAGTTTCGATCGCGGCGATCGAGACCTCACGGCGCGTGGTGAGTTCGGAAAGCTGGCTGCGGACGGCGGCCTCTTCGGTTTCGATTTCGGCGATCTGGTTTTTCCGCTGGAGCACCGAATTCGTCGCTTCGCCGGAAGCGCCGCCGTGCAGGACGCCATTGCCGGTGAGAAGCTCGCCGGTGAGCGTGACGATGGCGGAGCCGCGCTGCTGCGGAAAAATGCGGAGCGCAGTCGCGAGGTCGGGCGCGAGGATGGTGTGATTGATAAGTCGCTCGACGATGCGCGCCACTTCCGGCTGCGGCTTGATCTTGTTGATCAGCCAGTCGATCGCGCCCTCGGGCAACGCGAGCTGCTCTGGGCGGTGTTCGAAGAGCGCATCGAGTTCGCGCAGCGCCAGAGCAGCCTTGCCCATCTTGTGCGCGGTCAGCGTGCGAATCACGGACTCCGCGACCATCGTGTCTTTCATCACGATGGTCTGCAGGCTGGCGCCCATCGCGGCTTCGACGGCCGTCACATACTCCGGGGCGACGTCGATGAATTGCGCGAGTGCTCCGAGCACCGCGGGCCGGAAGAAGTCTGGATTATCGAGGCCACGGAGGACGGCCTGCGTGCCTTCCGAGAAACCTTCGCCCCCGGCGTTCAGCGCGCGCAGGACTTCGAGCTTCGACTCCTTTTCCGAAAGCACCCTCTGCGTCTCGCGCATCTGGCGATCGACCTCACCGAGCGTCGCCTGGTCTTCGCGAAGCTGCGCCTCGGCCACACCGAGCTGGGTGGTCTTCGCCTCGCTGTCGGCGAGTGCACGCTCGAGATCGGCCTGCGCGGCGGCCTGCTGCTGCGCGAGTTGATCGAAGGCAAAGGTGAGCTGCTCACATTCGCTGCTCAGCACGGCGAGCCGGGCCTCGGCACCGTCGCGCTGCTGGAGCACGCTCCCGATCTGCCCGCGCAAGCCGCTCAGCCGGCTCTCGATCCGCTGCGCTTCATTCACGGCGGCATTGATCGCCTGCTCGGCTTCCGCGCGCTGGCCGGTGAGCGCGGCGGTCGCAGCCTGCTTCTCCTCCATGCGGCGGAGTTCGCCCGCGAGCATCTCGGTGATCTGCGCCAGCTCGGCGTCAGTGTCGTGGAGCTGAGTCTCGGCGATACGCAGCTTTTCCTCCGAGCCCGCCACATCGGCGGAGTAGCGCTCGACGAGGCCGGTGAATTCCAGCACACGCTCCTGATTGAAAATGATGCGGTTTTCGTGATTCGAGATCCGGGTGCGGAGCTCGTTCACCGCGGTGCGCGCGACATTGAGCTTCTGTTCCATCTCCTCGAGCGCGGCGCGCTGGACGGCCACTTCGCTCTCCTGCTGCTCGATCTCCTGCTCGTGAGCAGACTGCCGGTCGGCGAGCTTCCCGAGTTCTTCCGAAGTGGCGGCGCGCTGCTCTTCGATGCTGTCGAACTGCCGCTTCGCGTGATGCGTCTCGAGCAGCTTGAGATCGCAGAGTAGCGACTGATAGCGCCGCGCTTTGCCCGCCTGCCGCTGGAGCGAACCGATCTGCCGCTTCACCTCGCGAATGATGTCCGCGACGCGCAGGAGATTCGCCTCCGTGGCCTCCAGCTTCCTCAGTGCTTCCTTCTTCTGGGACTTGTACTTCGTGATGCCGGCCGCTTCCTCGAAGATCGCGCGGCGATCTTCGGGCCGGGACGAAAGGATCATGTCGATCTTCCCCTGTTCCATGATCGAGTAGGCCGAGCGCCCGATGCCCGTGTCCATGAAGAGTTGGTGGATGTCCTTCAGGCGGCACGGCGTCTTGTTCAGCAGATATTCGCTGCCGCCGTCGCGGAAAACGCGCCGGGTAATGGTGACCTCGCGCCAGTCGAGCCCGAGCGCCTCCTCGCACTCATCAAAGGTCATCGAAACCTCGGCCATCCCGAGCGCCTGCCGGGAGTCGGTGCCGGAGAAAATCACGTCGGCCATCTCGCCACCGCGGAGGGCCTTGGCCGATTGCTCGCCGAGCACCCAGCGGATGGCGTCGAGGACGTTCGACTTGCCGCAGCCGTTCGGGCCGACGACGCAGGTCACGCCTTCGTGGAAGGTGAGGACGGTCTTGGCCGCGAAGGACTTGAAGCCGTGGATTTCGAGCGATTTGAGATACATGAGCGGGGAAAAGCGGGGCCGAAGTGTGCGAAGCATTGCCAGCGCCCGATTGGCAGGCAAGCACTATTCGGAGTGGTCCGAAAATTTTCCGTACACTACATATTGTGGGTGGGCGCTTTGGCCTCGGCCGGCCCCTGCGCACGAAATGCGGCTCCACCGAGGAAAAAGCTCAGGGACGAAGTCCGAGCACCCACGACCCCCCCTGCTTCGCCGCGAACAACCTACCGGATCGGCCGCGCCACCATGATCCCAACGTGCGTGCTGTAGCGCACCAGATACTTCGAAAGCTGATCGTCGATCACCACTTTGCCGAAGTTGCGCGGTGCCGACGCGTGCATGAAACGCAGCATGCCATTCTCATCGCGCAGAGCGATGCCGACGTGCGAGGTGGCGATCCCGGCGCCGTCTTTTGAGCATATGCTGATGATGTCGCCGGACTGCAGGCGCGACTCGATGCCGGCCACGCGAGAATTCGGGATGTAGTAGAACGGCTGTCGCGCGATGCGCTCTTCCATGCGCGCGATCGCTTCCCGCAGGTCGGGATTGTGAACCATGTAGCGGTAGTTTTTCCATCCGCGGGTCATCTCGCCCGAGGAGTGCGGGCCGCGGACGCCGCCAAGATCCCGCGTGAGATCGCGCACGAGTCTCCGCCGCTCATTGTCGTCCACCCATTCCTCGAGGTAGTGGAGGCGCGAAAGGTATGTGCCGTCGCACTGGCCGTTGCGGTAGCGGTCGAGCTGGATGTAGCGCAGTAGCATCTGCGGCGTCCAATCCTCGCGTGGACAATACAGCATCCGGGCAAAGCCGAGTGAGACCTCGAAGAATGTCCAGCAATCGAGCCCGGTAAGATTCACCGATGGAGCTTCGATGTGATCGTCGATCTCGAGCGTGTATCCCTTGTAAGGCGTTCCGACGAGTGCACGCCCCACTGCCGCGGTGCGCTCGCCGATCGGAAGCATTTTCCACTGACCGGCCTCCGCTTGGGCGACGAGTCGATCGAAGACCGCGCGGCCCTTGAACACCGTGTCGAACGGCAACTGCGCCACTGCCACGAGCGGGCAGAAGCAGAGCAGGACGAGAAAGACGAGACGGCGCATGAGCGTGGAAAATCGGCGGAGTTGCGAGCGTTGCAAGAGCCGAGCCATGGCCGTGCGTCAAACTGCAAACGAGGAATCGACCACGCCACTGGCCGCTTGGTATGGCAGCGCCGCTGCTTGCGACCTCATGCCGCTTCCCATTTCCCAACCTTCCATGGCACCCACTTTTTCCATCGTCACCCCGAGCTTCCGCCAACTCGACTGGTTGAAGCTCTGCGCGGCCTCCATCGCCGACCAGCGCGAGGTGTCGCTCGAGCACATCGTTCAGGATGCCGGTTCCGGGGGCGATTTTCCCGCTTGGGCCGCAAGCTGGCCGGCTGAAGCCGCGAGACTGCGCGAGCCGGCGGGTGCGGAGACTTACGCATTCGACTTTGTCTCGGAGAAAGACGCCGGGATGTACGACGCGGTGAATCGCGGGCTGCGGCGCGCGCGCGGCGAGATCGTGGCTTATCTGAACTGCGACGAGCAGTATCTGCCCGGCACGCTTCACGCGGTGCGCCACTATTTCGCGGAACATCCCTCGGTGGAGATCGTCTTTGCACACGTCGTCGTCACGGACGCGCGCGGAGCATTCGTCTCGTATCGCAAGGCGGTGGTCCCGTCGAAGATTCACACCCTGGTCAGCGAGAATCTCTCGATCTTCACCTGCGCGACCTTCTTCCGCCGACGACTGCTGGAAAAAGGCGATCTCTTTTTCAACCCGAAGCTCAAGGACGTGGGTGACGCCGAGTGGGTGATGCGGCTGCTGGATCGGCGCGTGCCCATGGGCATCATGCCGCGCTTCACCTCGACCTTTGCCGAGACTGGCGAGAATCGGAATCTCGCGCCCACGGCGCTGCGCGAGAAGGCGGAGATGCTGGCCAGCGCGCCGGCCTGGGCTCGCGCCATCCGACCGGCGGTGATCGCTGGCTACCGGTTCCGGAAGTTCCTCAACGGGGCGTATCGCCAGGCTCCCTTCGACTACGCGATCTACCGGGAGGCGAGTCCGCGCGATCGCGTCACCTTTCGCGTTGAGAATCCCTCGTTCCGTTGGCGGTAAGGTCAGGCTCCGTCGCGATACCGTTGCGCGATGGGCATGCGGCGGCCGACGCCGAAGGCTTTGCTGGTGACCTTGATGCCCGGCGCCGCCTGACGGCGCTTGTATTCATTCAAGTCGATGAGGCGCACAATGCGATCCACCGTCGGGCGGTCGAAGCCGGCCTGCTCGATCTCGGCGCGCGACTTTCCATGCACCACGTAGGCTTCGAGGATGGCATCGAGCACGTCGTAGGGAGGCAGCGAGTCTTGATCGGTCTGATTCGGGCGCAGTTCGGCGGATGGCGGCTTGGTGATCGTGTCGCGGGGGATGATTTCCTGCTCGCGATTGATCCACTGCGAGAGCCGATAGACGGTCGTTTTCGGCACGTCGCTGATCACGGCGAGCCCTCCGCACATGTCGCCGTAGAGCGTGCAATAGCCGACGGCGAGTTCGCTCTTGTTGCCGGTGGTGAGGAGCAGCGAGCCGAACTTGTTCGACATCGCCATGAGCGTCACGCCGCGCAGTCGGGCTTGAATGTTTTCCTCCGTCGTATCTTGCGCCTGGCCGGCGAAGATCGGACGCAACTGGAGCTTCGCTGCCTCGAACATCGGCTGAATCGCGACGACGTCGTACTGGATGCCGAGATTTTCCGCGAGGACGCGCGCGTCATCGAGGCTGCCCTGCGAGGAATATTGCGACGGCAGGGAAATGCCGCGGACATTTTCGCGGCCAAGCGCTTCGACCGCGATCACCGCGGTGAGCGCGGAGTCGATGCCGCCGCTCAGCCCGAGCAGCGCGGAGCGGAATCCACACTTGTGCATGTAGTCGCGCAGA
>JANPIS010000593.1:0-4233 GCA_031425095.1 Chthoniobacteraceae bacterium | reverse complement strand
CCTTTCGGCAGCCCATCGAGCACCGACTCCACGACCGCGCCGCCTTTCTCCGCGCGCTTGATGTCATCCCACTTGCGCAAGACCTCCGCCGCATCCGCGCACTGATCCTCGCCGAAGACATGCGGGTGCCGCCGCACGAGTTTCTCAGAGACCTCGCGCGCCACGGCGTCGAAATCGAAACGACCCTCGTCCCGCGCGATCTGCGCATGAAAGACGGTCTGGAGCAGCAGGTCGCCGAGTTCCTCGCGAAGATTCACGTCGTCGGCAGCGTCGATTGCCGCCGCCACCTCGTAGGCTTCCTCAATCAACCCAGCGCGGAGTGACGCATGCGACTGTTCCTGATCCCACGGACATCCACCCGGCCCGCGCAGTTTCGCAATAATGTCGAGCAGTTGATCGATCCCTGGGAGCTGTGGGTCAGGTGGCGAGAGTTTGGGTATTTCCATGCTGTGCGCGGGATGAAAGCGACGGTGAAAAGTGAACGGTGTGCGGTGCCTGCGCTTCATATCCGCCAGAGCGAGCGGTGGGTGCCGAATTCGCTGATTTCGCCGCTCGACTTCCGTCCGATGTAAATGGCGATGCCGATGACCGTCGCGCAGGTGAGCATGAAGATCGCGGCGACGAGCCAGCTGGGGATCGAGGTGCCGACATGCAGGGCGTCGTAGAAGGATCGGAGTGAAGTGATCTTTGGATCCGCGTGCAGGAAGATCTTCGTCACCCAGGCCACGAGGATGATGATGAAGATGAAGACGTAGTTGCGTTTCAAACGCCGGCCGAGCGCCTCGAAGCGGCTGATCTTGAAGGATGGCAGGAGGAGATCTTCGCAGACGAGCTTCTGCCATTCGCCCTGCAACATCGCCGCATTCTGCGAAACGATCGGCACGAGGAAGTGCGCCTCGAGCATGCGCACCCGGGCGCGAAAAGCGTCGTAAAAGCGGTACCGCCGGGCCTCGATCCACAGGAGCATCCAGACGACGGCGATATTGAAGAAGAAGATGAGATGCGGCACGTCGCGGAAGGAAAACGCGATGGTGAAAATCGACGAGGTGACGGTGATCGCCCAGCTCGTGGTGACATCGAGCCGCTGCCGCCACGACATGATGCGCCCGAGTTCGCCACGGTAGAAATGCGACATCGCGGTGACGTAGCTCCCATCGAGCTTGGGCGGAGCGGGTTCGTCGGGCATGGCAGGGAGTGCGAGGAAGACGAATGGCGAAGGCGAGGCGGATTGTCGAATGACGAAATGGACGTCGGGCTGATTCCGACGGTGGGTCAGTCCGCTGTGAACCCGCGATAATACCAGCGGTGGAGACGGTGCGGGCACATGCCGCAGCGATAGAGTAGGAGCATCGTGGCGTTCCTCGCGGTGGTGTGCCACGGGCCGCGGCGCTGGTGATGGCGCGCCGAAGTGGCGATTGGGGGATCGAGCAGGACGGTGCGTCCCGCGCGGCGCAGACGGCGCGAGAACTCGACATCTTCCATGAGCGGAATCTCCGCGAAACCGCCGAGCTGCTCGAACCGATCCCGCCGGACGAAGATCGACTGGTCGCCGTAAAAAGTGCCGACGCGGCTGTTCCAAATGCGCGTGACTTTCTCCATCCAGGCGAAGCCGCGGTGACGGTCGTCGTGCTTGCGATGAAAGGCGCCGCCGATGGTGTGCGGATCGTGGAGGGCGGTGGAAAGCGCATCGAGGTGCGCCTGCGTGAGATCGGTGTCGGCGTGCTGGAAGAGGAGCGCATCGGTCGTCGCGAGACGCGCGCCTGCGTTCATCTGCGCGCCGCGATTTGGCCGCGGGCAAGTGGCGATCCTGGCGCCGGCTGCGGTGGCGACGTTGCGTGGTTCCTCGGTGCTGGAGGCGTCGGCCACGATCACTTCCACGATGCCGCTCAGCGCTTGCACGCGGGCGAAGAGTCCGCGCAGAGCGGTCGCGTCATTCCAGCACGGCACCACGATGCCGATCGAAGTTCCGGCGCCATTTCCAGACGCAGACGACTCGTCTGCGCGGGCCCTCACGGCCGATCCTTTTTCAGCAGCGCCTCCCGAGCGCGCTCGAGCCGCGTCCGCTCCCTGGCGGAGAGGCTGGCGATGCCCGACTTCGCGATCTTGTCGAGCAAGGCGTCCATCTCCGTGGCGGCGTCGGACTCGTCCTCGCGTCGCGCGGCTGTCGCTGGAGCGGGAAGCACACGGAACTTCGGTTTGCGTCCCGGCAAACGGATCGACGGCAACGAGAAACCTCCGCGCGCTTTCTGCACGAAGGCCAGCGCGAGTGGTGTCGTGGTCCAGAGCACCAGCAGCATCGAGATGGCGTGGTAGGCAAAGCCCTGCAGCGTGTAGATCGCGAAGAAGACGATCGCGATCCACTTTGCCGCGACCCCGAAAAAGACGGCGACCGACGGATACAGCGCGGCGAACGCGACAAAGATCGCGAAGTGCATCACCGTCGAGCCCGAGAACTCCGTGACCACAAACAGCCCCGCGAGCGTCAGCACTAGCGGTGCGACGAGGACCAGTGCCACGTAGAGCTGCAGAAACGCCCACCGACCGAGGAAGCGCTCCACTTCCCGCCCGAACTGAAAGAGCAGCCACATCTCGATGGCAAACCACAACCCCTGCGCCGCGGGATGGACGAACGCATAGGTGATGAACTGCCAGAATGCACCGCGCGTAAAGATGTCGGTGCTCGAGAAGCTGAGTTGCTCCAGCCCGCCCCGCAGCCCGCTGCCCTCGGCGAGCGCGTAAAGGATGAACGCCACGACATGCACGATGACCAGCAAGGTCGCCGCATGAATCGGATACCCGCGGAAATAGGTGATCGGACGGTGGTCTTCGGAGTATTCGTTGCCAAACATGCGGCGCGGGTGCCCGGGATGATGCCTGTCGTCGGGCTCCGGCGCAAGCGGCAGGGGGATTGGAACGTGCGATCTGCGGAAAGAAGTCGCGCCGCGCAGACTTTCCGCCTTCACTGGCGATCCCATGGACCACGCCAATCGCGAACTCCGTGTCGGCTTGCCTTCGGGCAGCCTGCAGGAGCCGACCATCGCCCTTTTTGCCAAAGCCGGATTCCACATCGCGGCAGCGAGCCGTTCGTACAAGCCGCGCGTCGATGATCCGGAGATGACGATCCGGCTGCTGCGCGCGCAGGAAATCTCGCGCTACGTCGAGCACGGCTTCCTCGACTGCGGGCTCACCGGCAAGGACTGGATCGCGAACAACAGCTCCGACGTTCAAGTGCTCGCGGAGATGACTTTTTCCAAAGTCAGCAGCAGCCCGACCCGCTGGGTCATCGCGGTCCCGGAAGACTCGGACATCCGCACCGTGAAGGATCTGCAGGGCAAGGTGATCGCCACCGAGGCGGTCGAACTCACGCGCGCCTTCCTCGCGCGGCACGGAGTCACCGCGGAGGTCGAGTTCTCGTGGGGCGCGACGGAGGTGAAGGTGCCCGATCTCGTGGATGCCATCGCCGACGTGACGGAGACCGGCTCTTCGCTCCGCGCGAACAAGCTCCGCATCCTTGAGACGATGATGGAGTCGTCGCCGCAGTTCATCGCGAATCACCGCGCGATGACCGACCCGTGGAAGAAGCAGAAGATCGACAAGCTAGTGCTGCTGCTGGAGGGGGCCTTTGCCGCGCGGGACAAAGTGGGCCTGAAGATGAATCTGCCGGAAGGCCAGCTCGCGGCGCTCATCCATTCGCTGCCGGCGCTGCGCAACCCCACGATCTCGCGCCTCGCGACGGAGGGTTGGATCGCGGTGGAGACGATTATCGACGAAAGTGTCGTCCGGGAAATCATCCCGGAGCTCAAGGCGCTCGGCGCGGAGGGGATCATCGAGTATCCGTTGAATAAAGTGGTGCACTGAGCGCGTGGCCGCGGGGCGGCGGTTCGATTGGCACTTTCGAGGCCGGCCACGGTTTTGTGCAGACACCCGGGAGTCCGCGGAAATTCTGCGATGAATTTCGGTTGCCCATCAGGGCGTTCCGTGATTCCCTCGCCGCCCCTCACTCGACCACCTACCAATTCAATGGGTTCACTCAAAAAGCGCCGGAAGGCGAAAATCGCCAAACACAAACGCAGGAAGCGGATGAAGGAGAACCGCCATAAGAAGCGTTTGCGGTACAAGAGCTAGCCGCTAAGCTGCGGGCATGAACTTGTCCCGTCCGGCAGGAACCAGACGGTGGCCGCGGGCGTTTTCTTTCGCGTTCGTTGCTGCCCTTTTGCTCCCGGCCTTCGCTGT
>JANPIS010000592.1:0-4359 GCA_031425095.1 Chthoniobacteraceae bacterium | reverse complement strand
TTCGTCGAGGAAATGGCCGCCGCCGTACATCTGGAAGACGTTGCCCCAGCGGTCGAAGGTGATCTTCCACGGGTTGGGCGTCATCGTCTGGTATTCGTTCCAGACGCGGCCGGTGGCGGGATCGAGCCGGTAGGTGGTGGCGTCGATGCCGCGCACGACGCCGAAGGGCGTCTCGAACTGCGAGCGATGGAAGACGCCGTCGCAAAACATCACGTGGCCGAGCGGATCGGTGGAGACCATGCCGCCGTGATGCGAGTCGGTGACATCGACGCCGCGAAGCAGTTCGCGCGTCTGGTCGGCGCGGCCGTCGCCATTCGAATCGCGCATGAGCAGCAGGCGCGGCTGCGCGGAGACGATCACGCCGTCCTGGTGAAAAGCGATGCCGTCGAGTGCGTCGAGGCCGTCGGCGAAGATCGTCTGCTTGTCCGCTTTGCCGTCGCGATCGGTGTCTTCGAGGACGAGCACCTTGTCCTTCGGCAGCTCGCCGGGAACGGTGTGTGGCCAGGTGGGCATTGTCACGACCCAGAGCCGTCCGCGCGCGTCGAAGGCGATCTGCACGGGATTCCTGAGGTCGGGAAACTCGGCCTCGGAGGCAAAGAGGTTCAGTGCGTAACCGTCGGCGACCTTGATCTCGGATTGCTGCTCCGCGGGCGGCTTGATCGTGCCGGCGCCGAAGCGGTCCTTGTTGCTCCTGCCCTCGCCGAGCGGCGGGAGCGTGGGGCGGGGGAAGTCGGCGAATTTCGCGCCGGGCCGGCTCACGATCTCTCGCAGTATCTCGTCCGCCTTTTCGATGAGCTGATGGTAGCGCGGGATCTCGCCGTCGTATTCGTCCTGCCGCTTGCGCACGCCGAAATAGACGACCGCATTTTTCGGCCGCACGACCTCGGCGACGAAGCGCGACTTCTGCGCCGCGGCCTGCGCGACCTCGGTGAGCCGCGCCTCGTCCACCGCCGTGTCGCCGACGAAGGCCCGGGCGATCACGCGCGCCACCGCGCGAGCCCCGGCGTCGTTGAGATGAACGCCGCGATCGGTGAGAGGTTCCGGGTGCTGCGCGTAGGCGGCGCGGCTGGCGCTGAAGAGATCGACGAACTCCGCGCCCCGCTTCGCCGCGGCCTCCGCGAGCGCCTTCGCGTAAAGCTCCACGTCCCGATTGCGCGCCTCGGAGCCATCCTCGATGGCGATGGGCGAGAGCACGAAGAACTTTGCGCCCGGATGGATCCGCGCGAGCTGGCTGAGATGCGCGTCGAGTTGCGCGCGGAAATCCGCGAGCCCGGCCTCGCCGGCGAATGATTCATTCAGCCCGTATCCCACGACCACGACGTTGGCGGGCCACTTCGCGAGCAGGTTCTTCAAGTGCTCGACGTAGCCCTCGGGCCGCTGGCGGTTGCCCACTTCATCGCCCGTCCACGCGAGACTGCGGAAGCGGAGCTTCAGCTCGGGGCGGGCGAGCTGGATGCGGGCTTCGATCTCTCCGTTTTCGCAGAGCCGCTCGACCATCCCGCCGCCGTAAAAGAGAACAGTGTCATTCGCTTTCAGCGGAATCTCCGCGCGCGCATTGGCGGTGAGGGAGGTGAAGCAGACGAGCAGCGCGAACGCGGCGCGAACGGCGGAGGTGCGGAGGATTTGCGAGTTCATGGATGGTGATCAGGGGCCGGGGCAGCAAGTGGGGGAAGCCGACCTAGCTTAGGAAAAACGAGAAGCAAGACTGCGAAAGCGTCCGTTTCCGCGGTCGGAGTCCGCCTGCCAGGCGTCGGGCGCCGGGCGGGGCATTGAACGAATACTCCGCGTTGGCACTCTCAACTTTCCGCCTGCCTGAGCAGGCACTACCGTCCCCACCCCATGTCCCGCCGCCACGGCTTCACCCTTCTCGAGATCGTCATCGCCCTGGTGATCGCGCTGATGCTCGTGACGCTGGCCGTCCCGGGCATCACGGGGCTGCTGCGGGAGCGCGATTTGCAGCGGACTTTTGAAGGGTTCGACGACTTGGTGCGAACCGCCCAGGAGCGGGCAGTGGCGGAGGGACGCGGCTTTCGGATCGTCTTCAGCGAGACGGGCGCGCTCCTCGAGCCGAGCGATCCGCGCGAGGAGGATGCTTCGGCGGAGGTGGAGCAGTATGCAATCGGGGAGGGCGAGACCTTGACCATCAAACGCCCGGCCGCGCTGGTGAAGGATCCGCCTGCGGAGTGGCCCTTCTGGCGGAGCGGGTGTTGCGAGCCGGTATTTGTGAGTTACTCCGGCAAGGCGGGAAGCTGGACCGCAGAGTACGATGCGCTGACCATCCGCGGGAAGATCGTGGACCAGGACGTGAAATGAACCGCGCGACGCTTCACTTTCGGCCGCTCCGGCAAAAGCGCCGCGGCTTCGTCCTGCTCGAGTCCATGCTCGCCGTCGTGATCTTTTCCCTCGGCGTGCTCGCGCTCGGAGCCTGCGTGAACAACTGCCTCGTGGCCGAGCGGCTGAAGCAGGAAGACGTGCGCGCCGGCCGCTTGCTGGCCAATCGCATGGTGGAGATCGAAGCGGGCATCGTGACGCTGACCGATTCGAACACCGAAAAGCTCAAGGAAATGGGCGAAGGCATGACGCTCAAGACCACGCGCGTGCCGGTGAAGAAGGAGAACGAGCGCGGGCAGGAGCTGACGAATCTTTACCTCGTGACGCTCACGCTCGGCTGGACGAGCGACAACGAGGAGCACCAGCGCGAACTGATGTTTTATGTACACCCGAAGCGCCGGTAATCGCGGCTTCACGCTGCTCGAGGTGATCATCGCCACGGTGATCATCGCGCTGCTGACCTTCGGGCTGTACCGCTTCATCTCGTCGAATCTCAGCGCACTGCGGGTCTCGACGGAACTGCACGACGAGCGGCAGTCGCTGCTCGGGCTGGTGAAATTCCTGCAAGTGCAGATGGGCGAGCTGCCGCTCCGCCGACAGGGGGTGCTCTCGGGCGCGCCCTTCAAGTTCAACAATCTCTCGAGCGACGAACTGACCTGGATCTGCTCCGCCGGACACGGGCTGATGACCGACGCGGCCGAGCAGGACTACAAAGTGACGCTGGCGCTGCAGCCGGAGGAAAAGGGATCGAAAATCCTTGAACTCGGCCTGCGCCGTGTGCCGGCGGGCGATGAAAACGACCAGCGGCTGAATGCGGACTTTTTCACCCGCGGAACCGGCGGCCAGAAATACAACTGGCTGCCTCTGATCCGCGGGGTCGCGGCGGTGAAGATCCGCTACTTCGATCCGCGACTGAATGCGCTCGTGGACCGCTGGAATGACCCGAACGCGCGTCCCTCGGTCGTGACGATCTCCATCTGGCGGAATCCCGACGACCTGCCCTACGAAGCCGTGCTCGACGTGCTCTCCGCCCGACTCCAACAGCAATGAACGCGCGCGCTCTTCCCACCGTCCATGGCCGCACGATGTGCCACCCTCTTTCCACCCGCGAGGCGTCTGCGCTGCTGCTGGTGCTCTGGGCGCTGATCCTCCTCTCCGGGGCGGTGCTCGCGTACGCAAAGTGGATCCAGGCCGACATCGTCCTGCACGGCCATGCGAACCGGGAGATCGAAGCGCGGGCCATGGCGCACTCCGGGATGGCCGTGGCTCTGCATGAACTCGTCTCGGAGAAAACGGAGGATCTCGATGACGACCTTGCGCCGGATCTCGGCTACCGGATCCGGATGGTGAGCGAGGGTGGAAAGCTGAACATCCGCTTTCTCCTCGAAGGCGAGCAACCGGAGCGGATCGAAATCCTCCGGCTCTGGCTGGAGCGTCGCGGGCTGGAGTATCGGCAGCGCGAGGCCTTCATCGACTCGCTGCTCGACTACGTGGATGGCGACAGCATCAAGCGCGTGAACGGTGTGGAGGAGACGGACGATTACTTCCCGCCGAACCGGATGATTGAGGACGTGGACGAACTTGAGCTGGTGGCGAATTCCGGACCGCTCGCGCGCAGCCCGGGCTGGAAGGACGACCTCACGATCTACAGTCAGGGGCCGCTCGATCTCACGGCGGCGAATGAAGATGGCCTGCGGTTGATCGGGATCGGGGAAGCATACCTCGCGAAGTTTCTCCTCATCCGGCGCGGTCGCGATGGCGTCGATGGCACGAAGGACGACTACGAGTTCAAAAACCTGAAGGAGGTCCAGTCCTACCTCGGGATGAATGACGTGCAGTTCAAGCGCCTCAACGGGCTGGTCACCCACAAGGATGCAACCGTGCGGTTCATCGTCGAAGGCCGCTCGGGAAATGCCACTCGACAAGTGGAAGTGGTCGCCCGAAAAGGTGGCGCCAATCCGCAGATCCTCCTCTGGAAAGAATGAAGAAAGCCAGCGCGACCGCCGCGCTCATCACACCCGATCTCGA
>JANPIS010000591.1:0-2365 GCA_031425095.1 Chthoniobacteraceae bacterium | reverse complement strand
CGGCCTGGTCGAGCGACCGCCGGAGGCTCCACCGGGGACGAAGTTCATCTACTCAAACCAGGGCTTCGCAATCGCTGGAGCGATGCTCGAAAAGGTCGCGGGGAAGCCATTCGAGAAGCTGATGACGGAACGGCTTTTCCTGCCACTCGGGTTGAAGACGGCGGGCTTCGGCGCGCCCGGCGACGCGCGCAAGGTCGATCAACCGTGGGGTCACACCGGCACCGGCGCGAATCTCAAACCAGTCCCGCCCGGCCCCGCCGCCGACAATCCTCCCGCCATCGCTCCGGCGGGTCGCGTCCATCTTTCGATCGCAGATTTTGCCCGCTACGCCGGCTGGCATGCGCGCGGCGCGACCAAAGGCAAGGCGCTGCTCAGCGACGGGGGCTTTGCCAAACTGCACACGGCCGCGCCCGGACAGGATTACGCGATGGGCTGGATCGTCGGAGAACGTCCGTGGGCCGGCGGCAAAGTCCTAAGTCACAATGGTTCGAATACGATGTGGCTGGCCGTGATGTGGGTGGCACCGACGAAGGACGCAGCCTTCGTGGTGGCAACCAACGTCGCGGGAAAGGATGCAGAGCAGGGCTGCGATGAAGCGGTCTCGGCGTTGATCCAGAAGCTGCTCCGATGAACCGCAGCGCCGAGCCTTCAGTTCTTTCAAGCTTGCCATGAGAACTCTCACGTTACTCCTGACCTTCTTTATCAACCTCGTCGCTCAGGCTGCCCCGCCGGTGCGCATCACGGTGCAGCCGGGAAAAGTGCGGCAGGAGTTCCAGGGCCTCGGCTGCGGGGCGATGTTTTTTGAAGGGCACATCACCAGCCTCGCCGCGCGGCAGAAGGACGACCGGCAACGCGAGCTGTATGACGATATGTTTGCCAAGGTGGACACGCGCTATCTCCATCTCATGATCCGCGCGACGCACGAGCCGCAGAACGACAACGCGGACCCGTGGACGCCCGAGTTCGATGCCGCGAATTTCAAATACTGCGAGCACACCCTCGCCATCGCCAAAGCCGCGAAGGAACGGCGGCCGGACATCGAACTCCTGGCGACCATGCTCACGCCGCCGCCGTGGATGAAGACGAACAACGAGGAGAGCGGCAAAGGCAAGGCGACGCTGAAGCCGAAGCTCGAGCTCGAGTATGCCGAATACCTGTGGGCCTTTCTCGCTCACATGGCACGGACTGGGTGCCCGGTGAAGTATCTCGCCATCTCGAACGAATGCGATTGGGACCACAGCCAGCCAGGCTGCTTCTTCACGCCGGACGATCACGCGAAGCTCTTCGAGATCGTCGGCGATTACCTCGACAAGATGGCGGTGAAGTTTCCCGATGTGCCGCGCGCGCTGCTCGTGGGACCCAACACCCTCAGCGCACCGGGTGCCGCGAAGAACTACATCCCCGCGATGGAGCGCAAAGCGGCCAAGCATCTCGCCGTCCTCGGCGCGCACGACTACGACATGCGCGGCGACCGCTGGGGCGATTTGCAGAAGTTCGCGCGCGGTCGCCCCGTGTGGATGACGGAATGGTGTGCCCGCGGCGACGACGAGTCGCCGGGCCAGATCAATTCCGGCACTGCCTATGCCTCCGCCATGCACGACGCCTTCACCGGCGGTGCGAATGTGTGGATGGCTTACGACTGGGTCTATCCGCCGCGCAAAGGCGGCGAGGCCCTCATCCATGTGGATTGGGGGAAGGACTACGCCTTGAAGAAGCCTTACTGGATCTTCCGGCAATGGTCGGCGCCGCTCGCGCCGGGCACGCGCCTCGTCGAGTGCGCCTCCTCGGATGCCGGGATCAATGCCACTGCTTTCCTCTCCGCCAAGCGCGAACTCGTCGTGCATGTCGTCAATAGCATGGACGCCGCCGCGCCCGTGCAACTAGCCATCCCAGGCAGCGTCGCGCCTGCCACGCGCCAGCGCACCAGTGCCACCGAGGATGCCGCCATCCTCGCGCCACTTGCCGTTTCGACCGCAGGATACGCGGATACTTTGCCACCCCGCTCGCTGACGACGTTCCAATTTACCGTGAAGTAGCCATCCTCTGAGTCGCGTGCTGTAACGCGCGCATCGCTGTGCGTATTATCACTGGAGACACCGCTCGCCGATGCCGACCTCCGCCACCCCCGAAAGCACACCGCTCTGTGCCACGACCCGATGGTCCGTGGTGCTCGCGGCGCGCGATGGTGTCGCTGGCGATGCGGCGACGGCGCTGGAGCATTTGAGCCAGACTTACTGGCCTTCGCTCTATGGCTATGCGCGGCGGCGCGGTTACTCGCCCCACGATGCCGAGGATGCGACCCAGGCCTTCTTCGCGCGGCTTTTGGAAAAGGACTATCTCCAGGCGGTGCGGCGCGAACTCGGGC
>JANPIS010000590.1:0-2810 GCA_031425095.1 Chthoniobacteraceae bacterium | reverse complement strand
TACTTACCACTACAACCTCGCCTGCTACGAATGCCGCCTCGGCAATCTCGACCTCGCCCGCCTGCATCTGGAAAAGAGCTTCGCGCTCGACAAGAAGTTCCGCGACTTCGCCAGGAGCGATCCCGATCTCGACAAGTTGCGCAAGGAGTAAGTGCCAGGCGGGGCCTCTCAGCTCCAGTTCCACGACTTCGCGTTTCTCGACGAAGATCTTCAGGCCTTCTTTGGAAAAGTTGGCCATCAGCGCTTCGGGGTCGAGGGCTTCGGGCATCATTACGCCGCGTTCTTTGATCGAACCTTCGACGAGCAGGCGCGCGGCGAGGGCGGGCGGGATGCCGGTCTGCACGACGGTGAGGGAATAGCCGTAGCGCTCGAAGGTCTCGCGGTGGCTATCCATCGTGTAAACGAAGTACTCGACACGTTTGCCGTCCTTGGTGCCGCGGACTTCGGTGCCGACGCAGGAGTAGCCGTCGATGTTTGAGCCGAGGGACGCAGGCTTGGGGAGGTTTGCGCAGGCGACGCGGACGGGGGCGACTTCGACCCCATCGACCTTCACTTTTTTCCATGAGTCGAGGTCGAGCAGGGCGAGGGATTTGGCGATGCTGATGACTTTGTCGCTCAGGGTGTATTTGAAGGCGGAGTAACGGACGCCTTTCTCGACGAACGGCGGGTAGAGGCCGAGGCTCACGCCTTCCTCGTGGGCGACGGCGTAGGTCTTCATCAGCCCGAGCGGAGGTGGAAAACGGAACCACTCGGTCTCGGCTTCGAGGGGTTTGCCGGACATGACGCGGCCATCCTTCACGTAGTAAGGCATGGCCCCGAGCTCCTCAAAGAGCGTCTCGGGCGAGAAGAGGACCGCAAAGCGGTAGCCACGGACTTCGGCATTGTCGGCATCCATCACGCGGATGCTTTCCGCCGTGTCGAGCCGGTCCATGGCCCAGCGGGTGAAGACATTCACGGCGCCAGGATCGCAGCCCATGCAAAGGATGCCGGCGATGTTCTTCTCGCGGAACCGCGCGTCGAACTTTTCGATCTCCGCCTCGTAGCTGTTCTTGGTCGGCTTCTTCACCCCGGGCGGCGAGTAGATGTCTGCCGCCATGTCGAGGTAGTGCGAGCCAGCCTGCGCACAAGCGTCGAGCACGCTGTGATTCGCATGCCAGGTGCAGGCGTTCAGCGTCACATCGATTTTGTGCTCGGTGAGAAACGCGGCGATCTTTCCCGTATCCATGGCGTTGAGCGTGGCGACCTGGAAGCGGCTATCGAGCGTCTTGCCGTGCAGACGCTGGGCAAAGGTCGGATCGATGTCGGCGAGGTAGATGCGTTCGAAGCACGCATACTCATGGAGCTTCTGCCCGATGACGGAGCCGACTCCGCCCATTCCGAGGACAAGTGCGTTGGACATGCCGCAAAGATGGCCGATGAACGATAAAGGATGAAGGACGAAAACTCCGGGCTTCATCCTTCACACTTCATCCGTCATCCTTTCTCCCATGCCCCGTGTTTCTTTTGAGGTTCGCGTTCACCCTGATGCCGAGCGGCAGCAGGTCGTCATCGTCGGCACGGATCGCGCACTCGGCGACTGGCAGCCCGCGAAGGGTCTCGTGCTCCAGCGGCAGAATGACGGGGTCTTCACCGGTGCGGTCGATCTGCCGTATGGCCTGGTCGAGTTTAAGATCACGCGCGGCTCGTGGGCGACGGAGGAGACCTACAAGGACGGGACCACGTGCCTGAACTATCAGTATCTGATCGCGCACGACCTTCACATCACCGCCGAGGTGGAGAACTGGAAGGACTGTGAGCCTTGGGACGCCGATCTCATCAATGGCCGCGCGATCGAATGCGAACTCGATGCCACCCAGCTCGGCAGCACGCGGCGTGTCTGCATCTGGCTTCCGCCGGGTTACGTCAGCTCGCGCGATTCGCGCCACCCGGTGCTCTATCTGCTCGACGGCCAGGATACGTTGCAGGCCCTCGAATCTCCGGCGAACGAGACGATCGCCGCCGACATGTGGGTGCGAAATCTGACCGCGGCGCGACAGATCGAAGAGCTCATCCTCGTCGCCGTTTTTCATCGGGAAGATTTCGGCCAGCGTGACGTCGAGCTCTCTCCACAGATCGACGGACCCAAGACCGCCGACTTCCTCGTCAACGACCTCAAGCCCTTCATCGACTACACCATCTGCCGGGATCGCACACTGGCGGACCCGGCGAATAGCGGGGTGCTCGGCTTTTCTCTCGGCGGCTCTCTCGCGCTGTGGATGGCGATGCGGCATCACCAGACGTTTGGGAAGTTCGCCTGTCTCTCGACGGCGTATGAAGACCTCAGCGGCGACCCGCCGGAGAACTGCACGCTCATCGAGCAGATCCGGACCGAACCAACTTTCCGCCCGAACCGCCGCATCTATTTCGATCACGGAACGCTCTGCAGTGACGCGACCGACGACGCCTACCAACGCCGCATGACGGAGGTGATGAAGGAGAAGAAATTTGTCGAGGGACGCGACTTCAAAGTCCTAGTGGCCGAGGGCACCGATCACACCCTCAGTGCCTGGCGGGCGCGGCTCGGAGCGCCGTTGACGTTCCTCTTTCCGAAAGCTCGCGAGAAGGCGCCCGCTTCCTAGTCGTCCGAGCGCCCAGCCTGCATCTGCACACGGAGGATGTGCGTGAGTGCTTTGACGGTCAGTTCGTAGAGGTTGAATGGCTTCGCGATGAAGTCGGTGCCGCCAGCCATCGCCGACTGGGTGCGATTCTCCACCGTCGCGAGGCCGCTGAGAAAGACGATCGGCGTCGCGGCATGGTGCGCGACCTGGCGA
>JANPIS010000589.1:0-3958 GCA_031425095.1 Chthoniobacteraceae bacterium | reverse complement strand
CGGGCTGTCTGCAATTGATCCGCGCCTCATGGACTGGCTCAAAGACTTCTTGCACGCGATCCTGCATCTCGACGACGTGCTGCCACAGTGGGCCGCGCACTACGGGCCTTGGATCTACGGCATTCTCTTTCTGATCGTCTTCTGTGAGACGGGCCTCGTGGTGACGCCGATTCTCCCTGGGGACTCGCTGCTTTTCGCCGCGGGCGCCCTGGCGGCTACCGCACCGCAGTCCCTCAATGTTCACTTCGTGGTGCTCTTGCTGATCATCGCCGCGATCTTCGGCGACGGCGTGAACTACCACATCGGCGCCTTCCTGGGAGATCGGGTGCGGAATGGCAACCGCTTCATCAAGAAGGAGTATCTCGATCGCACACACGCCTTCTACGAGAAGTACGGGGCTAAAACGATCATCATCGCGCGCTTCGTGCCGATCGTGCGGACCTTTGCGCCGTTTGTGGCCGGGGTCGGGCGGATGAGCTACGGCAAGTTCTTCACGTATAACGTGGTCGGGGCCATTGTCTGGGTCACGTCCCTCACGTATCTCGGCTTTGCGCTCGGCAATGTGCCATTCGTGAAGAAGAACTTCGAGATCGTGATCCTTGCGATCATCATCCTGTCGATCCTGCCCGCGGTCTTTGAGATTGGCCGGGGTTGGCTCGCGAGCCGCGCTGCCGCCGCAGCGCCTAAAGCCGGGAGTTAGCGCACGCCCGCTCTTGGGTCGGGGAAACTCAGCGCGCCGCCGAGCGGGACATCCGCATATCCATCCACACGGCCAGGACGAGGACCAGCCCGCGGGCGATGAACTTTGCCTCCGGCTTCACCGCGAGAAGCGTCATGCCATTGATCAGGCATGCCATGATCAGTGCCCCGAAAAGCACGCCCGGAACACTCCCACGTCCGCCTTTCAACGACGTCCCCCCGATCACGCACGCGGCCACCGCGTCGAGTTCCATGAGATCGCCGACGGTCGTCGTGCTCGCGCCGCCATAGGCGGTCTGCATCAGGCCGGTGGTCGCGACGATGGCGCCCATCAGGGTGAAGGCGCCGACCGTGACACGGGCAACGGGGATGCCGCTGAGCACGGCCGCCTCTTCATTTCCACCGACGGCGTAGAGATATCGGCCCCACGGGGTGTGCTGGGTGAGGACGTAAACGCTGACCGCGACAAATCCCAGGATCAGCGCCGGGAGTGGTACGCCCTTGAATTGATTCGTGACGATGACGAAGAGGAAGACGAGCTGCGCGGAGATGAATAGCTTCAGAAAACCGGTCTCCCCATCACCTCCGCTGAGGCCGTGTGCCATTCGGTTCACCCTGGCCCGCCAATGCAGGATGATCAGCGCGGTGACGACTGCGGCCGCGAGCGCGTAGCCGGCGGAGGGCGGGAGGTAGAAGGTCGTGAGCAGTGAGTAGAGGTTCGAGCCTCCTCCGACGACGATCGGCACCGTGTGACTCTGGATGACGAGCCAGAAGAGCCCCTTGAAGACCAGCAGACCGCCGAGGGTGATGATGAACGCTGGGATCCTCTCGCGGACAATCAGCGTGCCCATCGTGAACCACAGCGCGAGTGCCGCGACAAATCCGGCAAGGATCGCGATCGGGACGGGCCAATGGTGATTCGTGACCAGCACCGCGACGATCCCGCCGATGAGCCCGACGCCGCTCCCGGCGCTGAGATCGATGTGCCCCGGCAGAATGACCAGCAGCATTCCCACGGCGAGCGTGGCGGTGATCGCAAAATCGATCATGAGCAGCGAGAGATTCCGGGCGCTGAGAAAGTCGGGAGCCTGCAGGGTGAAGAACGCGCCGAGGCCGAGGAGGGCGATCAAAAGAGCGAAGTCGCGGAGGGAATGGCGGGACATCGGGGAGGGGATCGGCGACTAGTGAGTATCGGTGGCGGGTCGTCGCCAAGCGCCAAACAGAACTTTTTGCGGCATGCCCCCCAATGGACCCCTAGCTTTTCCGGTTGCGCCGCACGATGTTTGCTCCTACTGCTCACGCCCACCAACCTTGCCCAAATCTTTCCCTGTGTTTCCTCGCATCCCCTTTCCCAAAGTGAACTGGATCACCAGTTCCTTTCTCATCGGCACGCTGTTTCTTTCGCTCACGGCCGTGCCACTCTACATCTGGCACTTCGGCGTGGATTGGTTCCAGGCCGCCATGTTCTTTGTAATGCTCTCCCTGTGTGGGTTTTCCATTACCCTGGGCTACCACCGACTTTTTTCCCACCTTTCCTTCAAGGCCCACTGGTCCGTGAAGCTCGCCACACTGATTTTCGGCGCAGGCGCGTTTGAAAACTCGGCGCTCATGTGGAGTTGCGAACACCGCACGCACCACAAGCATGTCGATCACGACGATGATCCGTACGACATCTCAAAGGGCCTCTTCCACGCCCACATGGGATGGCTGATGTTCAAGCTCCGCCCTGATATCACCTACGAGAATGTGCCCGATCTCAGGAAAGACGCGCTGGTGATGTGGCAACACCGCTACGTGCATTGGATCGGCGTTTTCGTCGCTTTCGTCCTTCCGGCGATCCTCGGATATTTCTGGGGCGGTTGGTCCGCGGCGCTCGGCGGTTTCCTCATTGCCGGTGTCGCGCGCGTCGTCTTTCTCCAGCACTGCACTTTCTGCATCAACTCGCTCTGCCACTACATTGGCCGCCGTCCGTATTCCTCGCGCTGCAGCGCTCGTGATTCGTGGATCATGGCCATCTTCACTTTCGGCGAGGGCTACCACAACTATCACCACGAGTTTCAGCACGACTACCGCAATGGCGTGAAGCCGTGGCAGTTCGATCCCACGAAATGGATCATCTGGACGCTTTCCAAGCTCGGACTCGCCGAAGATTTGCGGCGCGTTCCGTCGGAAAAAATTCTCCTCTCTGAGTTGGCGGAAGCCCAGCGCCGACTCGAGACGAAGCTGGAAAATCCCCAGCTCACCGCGCCCGCTCGGGCCTACGTCGCCGAGGCTTACGCCCGGCTGCAAAAGACCGCGAGCGAATGGGCGCAGTTCAAGACAGCGCAGATCGAGATCACCCGCGAGATGCTCGCGGAGCTGAGCACCGAAGTGCGCGCTGCCTGGAACAGTGTGAGACTGCGGGGTTTCCAGGAAAAGCAGGTCGAGCCCAGCGCTTAGTCTCAGCCGGTAGCCCTCTCCGGGCACGCTTCGGACGACGCGGCTGGCGGCACTTGCCGCCCGTTCCAATATGCTGCGTCGCGTTTCACTTCTGGGCCTCCTGCTCGAGCCTCTCGTCTCGATCCTTTGGTCGCTGTTCATCGTCTGGACGATCTTCATCGCGGTCCTTTGGACTACAGGCCTCGGCGAGCTACAGTTGAACGCGTGGGTCCAGAACCTGAACCTGCGTCACTCGCTGGTGCTGCTGTGCAAACTGGCGGATCCCATCTGGATCGCCCTCGCTGCGGCGTGCGCGTATCTCTCGGTGGCTGAGACGCATGGCATCGATACCGCGCGTCGTTGGGCGCTGATCGTCTTCGCCGTGGTCGGCGTGATGGTCGCCGCCAGCGTGTGGACCCGCTGGCCGCTGGGGCCTGTCTTCTACTCGCAGCGCCTCGGCATTCGGCTCGGCCCGGTGCCGGCGGGCATTCCGCTGCTCTGGCTGGTGGTCGTTCTCGGCGGTCGCGCACTCGTGATGCGGCTCTCCCGGCGCGCGGGACACGGCGCGATCGCGATCGGGGCGGGTTTTGTCGCATTGGTCACGATCTGGAACCTGGAGTCGCTCGCCTCCCGCACCCGGGGCTGGTGGTTTTGGTACTCCCCTGAGACGCGCGCGCCGATCGCACCTCCATTGCAGAGTTACCTCACCTGGTTCATCGCCGCGGCGGCGATCGCGTTTCTGCTCCGAGAACCGAAAGTGATCGGCAGCAAACCGGAGCACGCCGACCGGCTCATCGCGATCCTCGGCATTCTGAACGGCGTGTTCCTCCTCACGCACATC
>JANPIS010000588.1:0-1834 GCA_031425095.1 Chthoniobacteraceae bacterium | reverse complement strand
AAAACGCGATCTGCCTTACGCCGGTTCCGACAATCCGCGCCAGAAACTCGATCTCTACCTACCGAAAAAACCCGCGGACGAAAAGCCGCTGCCGGTGATCGTCTTCATTCATGGAGGCGGCTGGCAGAAGGGCGACAAATCCGGCGGATTTGGCAAGGTCGCGAGCTTCGTGCAAAGCGGGCGCTACGCGGGGGTGTCGGTCGGCTATCGCCTGAGTGGCGAAGCGAAATGGCCCGCGCAGGTCTACGACTGCAAGGCCGCGATTCGTTGGCTCCGCGCGAATGCAAAAGAGTACAACCTCGACCCCGACCGGATCGGCGTGTGGGGCGCCTCCGCCGGCGGGCATCTCGTGTCGCTCCTCGGAACGAGCGGCGATGTCCGCGAACTCGAAGGCGACCTCGGCGCGCACCCGAGCACGAGCAGCCGTGTCACCTGCGTGGTCAATTTTTACGGGCCGGAAGATTTCCTGACGATGCTGCCGCCGGAAGCTCAAGGCGGTGCCACTGGGGCGCTCGGGGCGCTGTTCGGTGGTTCGCTCCGCGAAAAAGCTGCCGAGGCAAAGGCAGCATCGCCCGTGACGCACATCACCGCAGACGATCCGCCATTCTTCACCGCACATGGCACCAAAGATCCGCTCGTGCCTTTCGCGCAAGCGCAGGAACTCGACGAAGCGTTGAAGAAAGCGGGCGTCCCGCATCTGCTCATGGCGATGACCGGCGCCGGACATGGCTTTCGCAGCGAAGATCTCGACGCGCGGATCGCGCAGTTTTTCGATATGCATCTGCGCGGTGTGAAGAGCGAGATCGAGACGACGCCGATCGCCGTGCAAGCAGGTCAGTAGCGAGCGCACTGCGTGCGGGATGCGGGATTGGATCACGAGTGATACATCCGCACACTTGACATCGCGCCGCGCGGGCACTCGCAGGCACTCCGCTTTCATAAAAGTTTCACGTGACGCTCTGCGGACCGCGTGCCAATCCTCGCTGCATGAAAATTCCCCTACTCTTCATCGCTGCCACGATCACTGCTTCCTTCGCCTTCACCGCACGGACTCGCGCCGAAGACGCCAAGGAAGTTGCCGTGATCAAGACCGACGCCGGCGAAATGGTCGTCGAGTTCTGGCCGGATGTCGCGCCGAAGACGGTCGAGAACTTTAAGAAACTCGCGAAGGAGAAATTCTACGACGGCACCGCGTTCCACCGCATCATCAAGGGCTTCATGATCCAGGGTGGCGATCCGAAGACGAAAGACGCGAGCAAGGAGATGGAGTGGGGCACGGGCGATCCAGGCTACAAGATCAAGGCGGAGTTCAATGCGAAGAAGCACCAACTCGGCGTGCTCTCGATGGCCCGCGGCGGTGATCCGGACTCGGCGGGCTGTCAGTTCTTCATCTGCCTCGGCGATGCGTCTTTCCTCGACGGAAAGTACACGGCTTTCGGCAAGCTCGTGAAAGGTGAGGATGTACTGAAGAAGCTCGGCGATGCCGAAGTCGCGGCTTCTCCGAGTGGCGAACCGAGCAAACCGACCAAGCGCGTCGGCGTGCAGAGCATCGCCATCGCTCCCGCAGACGCCGCGAAGTAACCGCGGCCGTCGCGGAATCTTCACGCTTCCGTCGCTCCGCACTCGCGTCTCGGTCCACACGATCCACTCATGGCGTCCTCGTCTCGCAAACTGAAACTCGGCCTCGTGCAGATGCGCTGCACGGCGGACCCGCGCGAGAATCTCGCAAAGGCCATCGCGCGGGCCGGTGAGGCGGCGGATCGTGGCGCGCAGATCATCTGCCTCCAGGAGCTCTTCACCTCGCTCTACTTCTGCCAGGTCGAAGATCACAAGT
>JANPIS010000587.1:0-21831 GCA_031425095.1 Chthoniobacteraceae bacterium | reverse complement strand
GCGGCCCCAAACCGGCACCCTCCGCTGGAACACCACCCGGCCCATCTATGACGTCCGCCTCGGGCGGCGGCTGACCCGCGAGGAAGCCGCCCGCGTCGATCTGCGGAAGGACGCCTTCCAGTGGTTCGCCCTGCCGCCGGCAGAACCCGTGCGGCCTGACCTTGCCGTCGAAAAATCGGCGTGGGGTTTCTACGACGCAAAGCCGACGATGCAGAGCAACGGGCTCATGGCGGGCATCCCGGTGCAGCTCACGGTGCGCAGCGGCGACGAGACTGCGACCGTCTTCACCGCCACCGGAAGCACGGCCCGCCTGCCCATCCACGCCACGCAGTCTCCCGGCGACTGGACGATCACCGCGACCGAATTGCTCACCGGCCTCAGCATCACGACCACGCTCAGCATTCCGGAATCCGCCGCTCCGTCGCCCACACCCGTCGATGCGAAAGTGCGGGACGCCAAAGGCCTCGAGCGTTTCGCGCAGCGCAAAAACACCCTCCGCATCGCGCTCACGCCGGATCAGGAGCGCGACCCGAAGATCGCCGAGCAGGCCCGCGCGCTTGTGGCCTATTATATCAAGCGCGGGCGCAACGCCGCCCTGACCACCGTCCGACCGCGCGCCGTCGTCGAAAGCCTCCAGCCGCTGCAGAGCCCGCATCGTTACCCGCAGTGGAAGACCGTCCCCGTGGATCTCGTCCTCTTCGGCACGGCCGCGACGAATGTTCTCCTCCTCGATCAGGCCCGCGGCCAGATCCTCCCGCGCGATTTCACCTCGCCGCCCGCCGGCCACGCCGACATCGTTCACACGCGCTCACCGTTCGTCGGCGAATGCGACGCGGTGAACATCTTTGCCTCGGACCTCGACGGGATCGCCGCCGCCGTCCGGGCGATCACGGCGAAGTGAGGCACGCCCGGGACAGGACCGGGCTGTGGCACGAGGTCTGCGCCGCTGGTGGATTGCCGCGCCGTTGTCCCGGCTTTCTCCATGAATATTCTCAAGAGCCTCTTCAAGTCCTCGAAGGACAATTCCTCCGCCGAGACCCACCACGAAGCGGCGCCAGCCGAGCCCGAAGCGCCGCGAGTGCTGCTGTGCGGAGACGACTTTGAGTGGCTCGCCGGGCAGCGCGAGATCGCGGGCCGCCAGATCGTCTTTGCACCGACGGTCGACAGTGCGCAGGCGCATCTCGCTGCGGAGACTTTCGATGGGGTGGTGGCGGGATTTCGCGATGTGAAAGAAAGCACGACGCTCCTCAATGAGGCGAAGATCCGACATCCTTGGATGGCGGGCATCGTGCGCGCGGACTCGGCCGAGCTTGAAGGCGTCCGGATGCGGCATCTCGTGCATCCGCGCACGCGGCTCGCCGAGGTCATGGACGACCAACTCCGCTCGGCGTTTGCCGTCACCAAATGGCGGAACAATCCCGCCTTCGCGGGCTTGCTCGCGCAGATCCGCCAGTATCCCGCGCTGCCCGGTCTGTATCTCCAAATCACCGAGGCACTGGAGAGCGAAGACAGCACGCTGGACAGCATCGCCGCGCTCGTCTCACGGGAGCCGGTGGTGAGCGCCAAGCTCCTGCAGATGGTGAACTCGCCAGTCATCGGCCGCCAGCAGCGCGTCACCTCGCTCCGGGAAGCGACCCACGTCATGGGCCTCGGCCGCCTCCGCTCCCTGGTGCTGGCGAACAGCCTGTTCGGGCAGTTTGACGGTTCGAAGTGCAGCTCCTTTTCCGCGACCCAATTTGAAGCGCGGAGTGTGCAGATCGCCACCTGGGCCTCGGGCATCGCGCTGGCCGAGACCTTTGACAAGCGGATGGCGGAACTGGCCTTCAGCGCGGGCCTGCTCCATCAGTTCGGCATCCTGCTCATGGCGGCGAATCTGCCGGAGACCTATGACAAGATTCTGCGCACCGCCCAGGAGCAGCGGATCAGCATCGCCCGCGTGGAGCGCGACACCTACGGAGTGACCCACGCGGAACTCGCCGGAGCCATCCTCGGCTCGTGGAATATTCCTTTCCCGATCGTCAACGCCGTCGGCTGGTACTCGAAGCCTTCGCAATCCGAAGACACCGCCTTCTCCGCACTCACCGCCGTGCACGGCGCCAATTCCGTGGATGCCTTCGAGCGCAATGGCATGCATGAGTTCGACCGCAGTTACCTCGAGAAGGTGAGCAAAGTCTCGAATCTCGAAGTCTGGCACAAAGCGCTGACCGGCGACGGATGGTCGGGCTGAACCTGGCGTCCGCTCCACTTGTCGCTATTCGCGACGCACAAAGACTTCCCCCGCGACGCGGCGCGCGCTTTCATCCGTGCCATGCCCAACCCCTGGACCGGAAAAGGAAATCCCTACACCCGACAAGAAGTCTGCGACCGCCTGCGGGCGACGCTCGACCGTGGCGAGCCGCTCATCGCGGCCGGCGCCGGCACGGGCATCAGCGCGAAGTTCATCGAGAAAGGCGGCGCCGATCTCATCATTATCTACAACTCCGGCCGCTTCCGCATGGCGGGCCACGGCTCGACCTGCGGGCTCATGGCCTACGGCGATGCCAACCAGGTCGCCATGGACATCGGCGAGTACGAGGTGCTGCCCATCGTCGAGGAGATCCCGGTCATCTGTGGCGTGCATGCCACCGATCCGCGCCGCCGCATGTGGCACTGGCTCGGGCGGGTGAAAGAAATGGGCTTCTCCGGCGTGAACAATTTTCCCACGCATACGATCGTCGATGGCCACTTCCGTCAGGTGCTCGAAGAGACCGGGATGGGTGTGAAGAAGGAGTTTGAAATGGTCGCCCTCGCGCGGCGGATGGATCTCTTCACCATCGTCTATGTCGCCACGCCCGATGAAGCCGTCGCCATGGCCGAGGCCGGCGCGGATGCCATCATCGCGCATGTCGGTACGACCGTCGGCGGTTCGATCGGGGTGAAGGGTGCAGTCGTTTCGATGGACGACGCCGTCCGCCGCACGCAGGCGATCATTGATGCCGCGAGCCGCGTGCGGAAAGACCTCTTCTTCCTGAGCCACGGCGGACCGATCGCGACACCCGAAGATGCGAAGTACGTCAATGAACACACGGATTGCGTGGGCTTCGTTGGCGCGAGTTCGCTCGAGCGATTGGGCGTGGAAGCTTCCCTCACGGCGCTCACCAGAGAGTTCAAGAAGATCCCGGCGCCAGCGGCGAAGCGGCGCTAGTGGCCGTGATCAGAACCGGTAGTCGAGACTGACGAGGTCGAGGAGGGATTGTAGGACGAGCTTGCCCCACGGGCGGCGGCCAGTCTCAATCCGGGCGCGGCCCGTCATGCCGGGGCGGAGGATGCTGTCGGGATTCTGGACCTCGATCTCGGCGGTGAAGACGCGTTCAAGCGGCACTTCCTTGCCAGCGTGATCGTAGCCCGTCGGGACGTCGCCGGCGCGGCGTGCGGAGAAAGCGGCCGGCATATCCTGACCCACGAACATGAGCGGCTTGCTGGCGATGCGACCTTCGAAGGTGCGGCCGGGATAGGCGTCGGCCTGCAGCCGGACGTGGTGACCCTGCTCGACGTAGCGGACCTGCTTTTCGTTGAGCGCGATTTTGATCCGCATCGGATCGAGCCGCACGATGTCGCAGAAGAGTTCGCCCTGCTTCAGCAGCCGTCCGGTCAGCGGCGAGTTTTGCGTCGTGAGCACCGTCTTCTCGTTCGCGAGCACCGAGCCGTCTTGTTTGGCGCGGAGCGTCAGCGCTTCGACGTCGCGCTGACTCTCCTGAAATTTTGCGCGGTATTGCGCCACGAGATTCTCCAGCTGCTTCTGCTCTGCCGGACGATCGAGCCCGATCGCCCGCTGGAGCTGCGCTTCCGCGGCGCGCCAGCGTTGCTCCGCGGCATAGCGCACCTGTTCCAGATCGCGATTCGTGAGTCGCACGAGCGGCTGGCCAGAGGTGACGCGATCCCCTTCACGCACGAACACCTCGGCGATGAAGCCCGGCACCTCGGGCCGCACCTCCTCCGGCTCCGCGAGCTGCACGGCGCCGACCCGCGTGATCTTCAACTCCACTGGCACAAAACACGCCGCCCCGAAAATGCCGAGTGCGATGGCGCCGACGGCCATGAGCCGGCCCATCCGGCCCCCGCGTTTCCAGTCGTCCTGGGTCAGTTGCATGTTTTTGAAAAAGCCAATCAACGGCAGCGCCACCCACGAGATCAAGGCCAGCGCCGTGAACCAGTTCGCCAGACCCTCGAGCCCGAGTGGTGCGAGATGCGGCGCCATGAACCGCGCGAGGCTGTAGATGACGTAGTAGCCGTACACCCACGAGAGCACCGCGTAGATGTAGAAGAGCCAGAAGCGTTTCTTTGGCAGCGGCATCCGTGCGAGCACCTGATCGTTCGCCTTGCCGAAGAGGAGCTTCGTCACCTGATGCTGGATCAGCGCGCGCGATTTGCCCTGCAGGTTCGGCACTTCGATGAGGTCCGTCATGATGTAGTAGCCGTCGAAACGCATCAGCGGATTTGCGTTGAAGATGATCGTCGAGACCGAGGCCACGACCATCACATTGAAGAGGAAATCCTGAAACGGCCCGGGCTGCACGATCGCCCAGAGGAAGGTCGCGAACGCCGCGAGCACGAGCTCCACGTAGATGCCCGCGGACGAGACGAGGATGCGGTGCATGCGATTTGGCATCGTCCACGAGTCCGTCACGTTCACGAAAAAGTAGGGCGTAAACACGAGCGCCATCGCGCCCACCTCGTGCACCTCGCCGCCGAAATGTTTGCAGGTCAGCCCGTGGCCGAGCTCGTGGATCGACTTGATGAGGATCGTCGTGACCCAAATCAGCGCGAGGTTCTTCCACGAGAAGAAATTGTTCAGCGTCGGATGAATGCGGTCGGCATTCAGGATAAAGACGATCACCGCCGCGATGCAGATCGCGATCGAGATCCAGAGCGCGGTCTTCGTCCACATCCATGCGATCGGCTTCGCCATCCGACCGAAGATTTTGTCGGGATCGAAAAGCGAGAAGCGGAAGAAGAAGATCTTGTTCGCGAGTTGGTAGAGTCCCGCCTTCTTCTTCTTCTGGGTGCGCGCGGCGTCCATCCGCGCCTTGAGCCGCGACCCTTGCACGCTGAGGAATTGCATGAGCGCGAGATCATTCGCAAACCGGAGCACGCGCTCCTGCAATTCCTCCGGCGTGTACTCGAGCCGCACATGCGGAAAGCGCTGCGCATAGGCTTCCCGGATCTGGCCAAACGTGCGGACCCCGTCGAAGAGGGTGGCAAGGTAGTAATCCTCGTCCGTCATGCGGAAGTAGCCGAGCGAGATCGGATCCTTCACGACGTAGTACGTTCGCCCCTCGAAGATCGTCTGCTTGATGATCAGATCCCTCCGCATCGGCGGCATGACCACATTTTCCTGCGCCGAAGGCGGGGGAGGAGTAATCGGCTCAGGCTGGGCGAGGACCGTGCTCATGGAAGGGGAAGCTATACCTGACTTCGGGAATTCCGCATCCGTGTAGTCGACGGATTCACCGGCCAAGCCGTGAGACCCGGACTTCGGGACGATACGTGACGCGGACGAACAGGTCGCCGCGGTCGCCGCGGGGTTTGGGGAGGCCTTCGCCGGGGATGCGGAGTTCTTCTCCACGGGCGATACGGGCGGGGATCTGGATGCGGAGCGGCGCGCCGCTGGCGCTGGTGATCATCTCGGAGCCGCCTTGCGTCGCGCGCTGGGTGGAGATGCGCAGATCGCACCGAAGATCGGAGCCGCGAATTTTGAACCGGAAGCCGGGGAGCGCCTTAATGCGGACCTTCACCGAGCCGCCCTCGAAGGGCTCGGGGCGGGGCAGGGTGAAGCGCGCGCCGGGTGCGGTCTGCGGAGGAATCTCGAGCGAGTGCAACTCCACCTCGCCGGGATTGGCCGGGTCTTTCACACGCACTTCGATGGTCGTGCCGCGGAGCAGTTCCTCGATCCGTAGATGAACGTCCTGCGCGATGTTGCGCTCGATCTTCGGCGCCCGGGCGGGAGCGGCCGGACGACTCGCGGCGTCGCGTTCGCGATCGTAGGCGCGCCGCCGGGCCGGATCGCTGAGGGTCTCGTGCGCGGCATTGATCTCCTGCGAGCGGGTGAGGGCTTCGGGCGAATCGGGGTTGAGGTCGGGGTGGAACCGTTTCGCGAAGAGACGATAGGCGGCCCGGATCTGCGCGAGCGTACAGCGCCGGTCGAGGCCGAGTACGGCGTAGTAATCAATCTCGGCAGAGTCGGAGGACATGGGTCGTGGGCATCTGAGCCAGAACCATGCAGGTTAGCCACGGATCAACACGGATGAAACACTGATAAGGGCAGGCAATCGGGTCGCGTCGGATGGCGGACGGTACACCGACCACTCGGGGTCTCGGAGCAGGAAAAATCAGAAAGCCGTCCGTGGCTCCCTTTCCCTTGGCAGTGCACAGCTGCACTCGACCCGCTGGCTCCCGCCTGACACCTTCCCGCGCTCGTGACTACGAGTCCCATTCCTTTTCTCCGCACCGTCGGCAAGATCGAAGCCGTCTCCTTTCTGCTCCTCGTCGGCGTGGCCATGCCGCTGAAGTATTTTGCCGGGATGCCGATGGCGGTGAAGGTGGTCGGCTGGATCCACGGCGCGCTCTTTATGGTCTTCGGACTCGCGCTGCTGCGGACGTGGATCGTCGCGCGCTGGCCATTTTGGAGGACGACGGTCGTCTTCATCGCGGCGTTGCTGCCGTTCGGTCCCTTCCTCGTCGATCGCCGGATGGCCGAGTGGGACGCGGAATTCCTGCGGGCCAAGAACGGTTCAGCTGGGACCGGTCAGTGAGGTTAGTTGAGGTCGAAGAGAAGGATCTGGGATGGCTTGGCACCGCTGATCCGGAGTTGCGATTCTTCGCTCACCGCAACCGCGTCTCCACCCTGCAGCGTCTGTCCGCCGAGCGTCACCTCTCCTTCTGCGACGTGCAGCCAGGCGTGGCGGCCGGGCGCGAACGTGTGGGTAACGCTTTGCCCGGCCTCGAGCTTCGCCAGCCAGAGGTCGGCGTCCTGGTGGATGGCAATCGATCCGTCACGGCCGGCTTTACTCGTCACGAGATGCAGGCGTCCCGGCTCCGCCGTTTTCATCGACTTCTCCGCATACCGCGGCTCCACGCCTTTAGCATCGGGCACGATCCAGACTTGCAGCAGGTGGACGGGTTCACCGGCGGGATTCTGCTCGCTGTGTTGCACGCCAGTGCCGGCGGCCATGTATTGGAACTCGCCCGCGCTGATGGTGCGCCCATTCCCCATGGAATCGCGATGCGCGAGGGAACCGCTGAGAATGTAGGTGATGATCTCCATGTCGCGGTGCGGATGGGTGCCGAAGCCCATGCGCGGCGCGACGATGTCGTCATTGATCACGCGCAGGCTGCGAAAGCCCATCCACTGCGGGTCGTAGTAGTCCGCAAAGCTGAAGGTGTGAAAGGATTCGAGCCAGCCGTGAGAGGCGTGGCCGCGTTCGGCAGATCGGCGAAGGGTGATCATGGGTTGGAAGATAAGCGCGGCGGAGCGTCCAGAATCCGGGCGATGCCGCGGATGGGAATGTAAGCCCAGTCGGGTCGATTGTTCAATTCGTAGCGGACCTCGTAAGCGGCCTTTTCGAGCAGATGCACCTCGATCATCGTCGCGAGGGTGGGCTCGTCGGTGGGGAGGAAGGATGCGCCGTTGGCCGTCGTCAGATACGCGTCGAGAAAGGCGTCGCCGATGTGCTGTGCCCAGAGCTCTGCCCACGGGGCGAGCAGCGTGGGATCGGCACCGGCGACCTGCCCGAGTCCGCTGTGCGCGGCGTAGTGAAAAGAGCGCAGCATCCCGGCCACATCGCGCAGGGGCGAGCGCTTCGTGCGGCGTTCGCTGAGCGGTCGTGCGGGTTCGCCTTCAAAGTCGATGATGATGAAGTCGGCGCCCGTGTTCAGCACCTGGCCAAGGTGGTAGTCGCCGTGATGCCGGATGCGGGTGGCGGTGACGGGGTGATCGAGCAGACGTTGCTGCCGCCGCACGATGTCGTCGGTGCGTTCGAGCAGGGCCGCCGCCTCGTGACGATACGGAGCTGGCACGCGCTCGATCTCGCGCCGGAGGAGTTGCTGCATCTTCCGCGTTTCCGCGATCATCGCCGCGGCCAGCGAGCGTTGGTCCGCATCGGTAAAGGGCTCCGGTGCAAAGTTCGGGTCTTCCGTGTCTGCGGCGAGTGCGAGGTGCATCTGTGCGGTCCGTTCCCCGAGCTGTCGTGCGCGTTGCGGATAACTGCCGAGCATGCGCTCGACCAACGCAGGAGAGGCAGACGCGGCATTCGGTCGCCCGGCTTGCAGGCGGTCATAGAAGCCTTCGAGCTCGCGGAGTGTGAAGGTCCACCCATCGCCGTCGTTGGCGACATTCGCGACGAGCAAGCCGAGCACTCGCGTCGCGCCGCGACCGGTGCGCAGTTCAATTGCGCCGCAGAAAGCGGGCACGTGAGGGAAGTGCTGGCACACGCTCAGGAATCGCAGCAGCTCGGCGTCCGGGTTTTCACCGAGCTCGGGTTTGCGGTAGAGCTTCAGGAAGTAGCGGCCGTCGTAGATCAGCGACGAGTTGCTCTGCTCGGCCTTGAGCGCCCGTGAAGTGAGCGGCAGAGCGATGCGATCCGAAACATCGCGCAGCGGAGCGCCGCAGACTCCGACGAGTTCGCCATCCGCTGTCGCGACGCGCCGCTCTCCCAGCATCAGCTCGAAAAGCGCGGCGCGAAAACTCTCGTCCTCCACGGCATCAAAGAGCACGGCGTTTCCTTCCGGAGAAACGAAGTGTGCGATCGCCGGCAGCAGTCCCGGATGCGAAGACCCGATTTGCAGCGGCAAGAGATAGATCTCGTCTTCGCCTGCCATATAGCGCGCCCGCAGCAGCGAGAGACCGCCGGCGTCGCGGCCAGTCGTCGCTCGGCCCAGCGGCAGGAAATCTGCGAGCCCAACACGACGCAGCGCCCGCGCCTTGCCGCCAAACCAGCGACATTGCCGCACATAGGCGGGCAGCGCTTCAGTTTGAAAAGCCGGGGTGCGCAGGGTCGCCTCGACGTTTTCCCACGTCGGGGCGAGTGCGATGGGATCGGAAAGCGGGTGCGACATGGCGCACGAAGATGGGCCGGGCGCGTCGCGCTGCAAGACTGGACCGGCACGCGGTGCGCGCAGCCCTAGCGATCTTCCAGTCGGAAAGTGTAAGGGATCGTGATCGTGTCCGGGAGCGGGAGGCCGCCGATGCGCTTGGGATTGTAAGTCGAAGCGCGGGCCGCGGAGAGCGCGGCCTGGTCGAGCGAGGCGAAGCCACTGCTCGCGTAAACTCTTGCGCCCGTCGCGCGGCCGAGGGCGTTCACGTTGACGATGATCAGAACGCGCCCAGCTTGTCCGGCCGCGCGGGCGGCGGCGGGATACGAGGGCCGCACACGGTTGCGCCAGCTTGCGTGAGCGGCGTCGCCGCGACCGGGTTTTCCCGCGGTTGCCGGACCGGGATTTCCACTGCGCGCTCCGCCTGTTGTTGGCGCGGCGGAAGCGGCCGTGCTCGGACGCGGAGCGGACGGTGTCTGCGGTCGTGATGCGGGCTTCGGCTTCGGTTTCAGCGGCTCGGGCTTTGGGGGTTCGACTGCCGGCGTGGGCTCCGGGATCGCGTCTTTCGGAGGTGGCGGTGGCGCCGGCATCGGCTGTGGTTGGAGCGGAGTTGGCGGCGCGGGTTCCGGTGCGGGTGGTTCCGGGGCTGGAGGCTCTGGCGTGGGTTCCGCGCTTTCCACGAGGCCGACCTCGATCGCATCACCGGGCTCGTCCTCCGAGGAGATGAAGGCGGGCGGTCCGAAATGCACGCCCCACAGGACGCCCGCGTGGATTGCGACCGCAATGGCGAGATACCCAGTTCGCGAAGGAAAGCTCACGGCTGCTGCGGCGCGGTCGGCGACGGTGGCGCGGCGGCTTTCGTCCGTGTCTCGATGGCGATCTTCACGATGCCGAGCCGGCGCGCGGTATCGAGCACTTCGACCGCTTTGCCATACTCCGCCTTGGTATCGCCGTTGATGAAGACCTTCGGCTCAGGATTCGCCGCGAGGAGATCCTTCAGCGACGCCTCAAGCTCGGAAGGCGTGACGAGTTGCTTGTCGAAGTACACCTCGCCCTTTTCCGTGATGCTGATGCTCGCGAAGTCCTTGCGATCCTGCGGCTGCGCACTCGCGGCCACGGGAAGGTTCACCGGGATGCCTTTGTTCTTCACCATCGAAAGGCTCACCATCACGAAGGTCGCGAGCAGAAAGAAGATGATGTCGATCAGCGGAATGATCTCGATGCGCGCGCGCCGCTTCGTGCCCGGTGATGGGATGGTGACGGGCATCGCTCAAACTTCCTGCGGGACTTGAACGGAAGCGGGCGAGTGTTTCATGAGCAGGATCTCGAGCCGATTGCCCGCGACCTCCAGCTCCCGCCGCGCATCTTCGAGCTTGGTGTTCAGATAATTGAAGGGAATGAGCGCGGTGATCGCGATGCCGAGGCCAAACGCGGTGGCGATGAGCGCCTCCGCAATACCCCCGGTGATCGCCGCCGGCGCGTCCAGATCGCCGGCGATGAGCCCGAAGCTGTGGATCATGCCGACGACCGTGCCGAGCAGACCGAGCAGCGGCGAAAGTGTGATGACCGTGTCGAGCAGCGGCAGGCCGCGATTGAAGCGCTTCAGCTCCTCCGCGCTCGCGGCAAGCAGCGCATTGGTGAAGCTGGTGTTGCGCTCTTCCAGTGCGGCCGTCATCACCCGCGCCACGTAGTCCCGCGACCCGCGCCCGAGCCGCACCGCCCCCTCCGCATCGCCGTGCTCGACGCGCGCAAAGACATCCCGCAATTCCCGCCGGTTGCGCCGCGATTTTTCCGTGGCGAGAAAGACGAGCCGCTCGAGCACCGTCGCCAGCGCGGCGATGGAGACGAGCAAAAGCGGCCACATGATCGGGCCGCCTTTGAGGAAGATTTCGATGAGCTGGTTGTGATTCATGAGAGGGACATGGCTGCCTTCGCTGCCGAACTGGTTATTCTGGAGGATCGGCGACCCGTGCGCCAGATGAGAAAGCCGGGCACGCTGAGCGCGCCGGTAAAGTAGAGCGCGGGGAGGCTGAGGCCGCTCAGGAGGACGATCACCGCGCCTGGCAGGCCGAAGCCGAGGTCGGCGTGGATCGGGCGCGCCCACGCTTTTGCGGTATCGCTGGCGGTAAAGGTGGACTCAGGCTGCGCGGCGAGCGTTTCGCTGGTGGAGGTGCAATAGCCTTTTCCAGTCCGGTGGCCCGCGCAGCTCCACGCACTCCACCCGTCTGCTTCAGTCACCCCTTTCAGATGCCGCCAAGGGCGGGATAACTGACCGACTTCACGCCGCCGCGTGAAGTCCCGCGGCCGCCCTCAACTCACCGCCCGCCAGCGCCGGGCGATATTGAAACACCAACCGCGGCGCGACCATCGCTTTGCCGAGATCCAGCGCGGCGCACAGGCAGACGCGCCGGATGGCTTCCACACAGTAGTGATCGAGCTGCACGCTCACCAATTGCGGCCCGGCGGCAGAACCGCTGCCGACTGCGGCGAGGAGGTGATGTTCGAGCCACCGGCGGATGCGGAAGAAGGCGAGGTATTGCCGCCCTTCCATGCGCCGCCGCAGATCGCAAAACAGTCGGAGCGCGCCTTCCGCGTCGTCGCTGGTCCCGAGCTTCCAGCGCAGATCAAGCAGGAGGTCGGCCTCCTCGCCACTCGTCGCACTGCGCTCGGCGAGCAATTCGTCGATCACCTCCACGGCGCAGCGCCCGCGGCATTCCGCGGGCAGGCACAGCGCGTGGGAAGAGGTGTGGCAGACGGACTGTTCCATCGGCTCAGCCCTTGAGGTAGCTCTTTAGCATCCAGAGCGCCTTCTCGTGCCACTGGAGGCGGCCGATCAGCAGGTCTTGCGTCTGGAGGTCGTCGCCCTCGCCTGCGAGGTCGCGCGCGCGGATGGCATCATCGACGACCTTTTCATGGGCGACGATGAGTGCGGCCACGTAGTCCTTTTGCGGCAGCGGGGCCTTGAATTCGTTGAGCTGTGCGACCCGGCTCAGGGTGCTGAGGCCGCCGATGGCGTAGGCGTCGAGGGCACGGACCCGCTCGGCGAGTTCGTCGATGGCCTCGAAGAGATTTTCGTACTGCGCCTGGAAGGCTTGGTGGAGCGGGAAGAAGTCGGGCCCTTCGACGTTCCAGTGTGCGAGGTGGGTCAGCGCCATGAGGGCGTAGGAATCAGCGAGGACGAGGTTCAGGCCGTCGATCACGCGGGTGTCTTTTTTGGCGGTGGCGGTGGATTTGGAGGTAGTGGTGCTCATGAGTGTGGTGGTTGAAAGTTCACGGGAAACTTACACGCGGCGAAGGTGTATCGACTGATCATTTTTCAGCGGACTGCATCAGGCTGGTTGAGCGAAGGACTCGAGGATTTCGTCAGCGGTGCGAGGTGAGCAGTGATGGAAGTCGCGCCCTCCGAATTCCGCGTTCGGTCCGCGCTTGCAGTGGTCCATGCAGCCAACAGCCTTGAGCCGCACGGCGTCGCTCAGGCCGGCGGTCTCGATTTTCATTTCCAGCGTGGTCCAGAGTTCGCGCCCGCCATTGCGCCAACAGTTCTTCTTCGTGCAGATGCGAATCGGGCACACTACGCAGGCCGACTGTCCAGCCACCCGCACCCGCGACACGACGGGCTCGCCGGGTCCATCGTGCTCCACCGAGGCATCGGCACCCGAGACGATCAGCTCCTGCCCGGCGCGGAGGGTTCCGTCGAGTTCCTTGCGGAGAGCTTTGGGCACTTTGAGATAGCGCTCTTCACCAGCGACCCGCAGCACCATGCGCCGTTTCCCGAAGACATCGCGGAAGAATCCGGCGAAACGGCCTTGAAGCTCGAAAGCGATGGAAGCGTGGCGACTCATGGAAATTGGCGAAAAACTACAAGGAGCATCAGCGAAGTGAGAATCGATCTCAATAGTTTTCCTTAGAGGGCGTCCAGAAAGTCGGTGCCGCTGATCGCTCCCTCTTCCCCCTTCGACCGTCGCAGCGGAGGTGGAAAATAGAGAGGAAGAGGACGAGAAAGATCGGGGAATCTGGACGTTTTCGACTCTCCCTTTGCCGGAACGATGCGGTGGAGCGGCGTGACGGCGTTTTCCTTTTTAATTCACGAATCCCAACGGCCTTGTCCCGACTGCGCTTCCGTCACCCGCGGCTGGCTGGGGCATCGGCAGGCATGGCCGTCCTGTGAGAATGTCGGACTGCGCTCGGGCGGCGACGAAGGATGTCTCGATCGCCCGGCCGAGTGGCGAAGACCAGCGCAACGCCCCTCACTGCGGCAGTCGCGGCAAGAAAAACGCCGACGCGAGTGAACGCGTCGGCGCTTTTTTGAGAAGAAGTCGAAGGCCGTGCTGACCGCGCAGGCTACTTGGCGATTTTGTACTTCGTCGCGTTGATCGCGGCAGCGATCTTTTCCTCAGTCGTTTTGGCCGGATCATAAGCGACGACTGCCGTGCCCTTCTCGGCATTGGCTTCAATGCTCTTCACGCCTTCGACCTTCGTCGTGGCACCTTTCAGCTCTGCTTCGCAAGAGGTGCAGGTCATGCCCGTCACGTTGAAAGTGGCGGACTTCGTGGCGGCAGCTTTGTCCTCAGCCTGGACGCCGGAGACGGCGAGGCTCAGGAGAGCGGTGACAGCGACGGCGAGTTTCGGGAATGGGATTTTCATAGGCTTGGAAGTTCCCGAGCCCATCGGGAAACGCAAGTGATCTATCGAGTGGCAGGCCAGTAGAGCGCCGGCTCACGCTGGAATTCGCGGCGGCAATTTTCGCTGCAAAAGTAGTGCGTGCGTCCGGCGTATGCCGCGTGCGGGGTGCGCGGCGAAGCATCGACGATGAGGCAATCGAAATCGCGGCGATGCCGGCAGATGGGGCAATGCTGCTCGCGCGCTCCCGCTGGCGGGGCCGGCGGGAGCGAAGTACAACTGGCGCAAAGCGCGGCGATGAGCAGAAGCGCGCGCATAGCTAGAAGCTGATGTTCAGGCTGCTCGTGACGCGGAAGTCGGTCTCGACTTGATCGCCATTTAGTTCCTGCAAGACGGGGAATTGCACGCCCACACTCCACGCGGCTTGTTCGCTGAAGCGCACGCGCACGCCGGGCGAGAGAAAGAGCACGGTGCCGCCGGTGCTCTCTTCGCGCTCTTCGGAGACTTTGCTTTTTGCGATGGAGCGCACCGTCGCTTCGCCTTGCAGACTGACTTGCGGGAAGCTTTGCGCGTTGCCGATGCAGCGCCAGCCAAGCGCCACGCCAGCATCGAAACGATCGCCGAGACGGGAGTCGTGCGCCTCGCCGCGGACGATGTATTGCGCGCTCAGATCGACCACCACACTCGGCGTGAGCGACTGGGTGTAAGCCGCGCCGAACATCCCATCCCACGCGCCGCTGCCCGGGGTGGACGCGGGCTCAACGCGTTCGCCGCTGCTGGTGAAGACGCGGTCGTCGCCGATGGGAAATTTCACGCCGCCGATGAAGGTGACCTGCCCGAGCGGGCCGCGATACACGCGATATTTTCCCATGAGCCAGAGATCGGTCCAGCCATCGGGATCGAAGGAGTCGATCTGCGGCGATTCTGCGGCGGTCTCTGCGTGCTCCGTTTCGTCTTCGTGCTCCTCGCCTGCGGCGTGTTTATGATCGTCGGGCTCTTCTTCGGCGTGGGCTTCTTCGGCTTCACCGTGTCCGTGCGCGATCTCACGCGTCCCGTCGGCGGCGTAGTAGCCGAAGGCCAGGCTGAGCTGGAAATTGTCGGTGACACCGAAGCCGATGCTCAGCGTGGTGAGGAAGGAGCGGTCGATGAGATCGAAGTGATCCAGGCCGACGGCGGCCTCGTCGCCGACGGAGTCGAATTCCGTCCAGTCAAACTTGAGCGTCGAGGACCACTGGCGTGCTTTCAGCGTCTCGGCGCTCTCGGTATTCGAGCCGCTGCCGGAGGTGCCGGGGCCGTGGTCAGCGAACGCGATCGTGGAGGCGCAGGCGGTGAGGAATGCGGTGAGGTGCAGTTTGGTCATGGTATTGAGTGGGGTTGTGTGGATACGGGGTGGGGTGGGTAAATTGTACGACTTCGCGGCTGCCGGTCGGTGAAGACGACGAGGAGTGCTGTGGTGCCATCGGCGGCGATGGCGCGTGCGGTGCCTCCGGGATGCGGCGCGCTGGTGGGCAGGGCGATGGTGCGCGGGATCTTGAGCGCGGTGTCGCTGAGGAGTGGCTGGCCTTCCATGATGAGCAGTGTGAGCACCGGCACGCCGCCGGTGAAGGTGGCGCGCCAGACACCGTTGCGCGTGACCCGGCCAGTGTTGGCCTGTGCGGAAAGCAGGAAGCCGTCGCCGCTGGGGAAAAACCAATTCAGTCGCGGGGTGCGGAAGCGGGTCGGGCCGGGTGCGGTCATGCCCTCCCGCCAGACGATGCCGAGGGCAGCCGGTACGTTTTGCGAGAGCAGCAGCACGTCGTTGCCCACGGTGATACCGCACATTCACCGCATCCCCCACGGCAAAGACCGAGAGCCGCGCCTCCGCCGAATGCACCGCGAGCAGCCGCGCGCCATCCGGCGTGAGTGCCAGCGAGTGCGTGTGCCGCGCCTCGGCATGGGTGAAAGTCTGCGCGAGCGCGCGGGGCGCGAGCGTCGCCACGGCGAGGAACGCCGCGAGGATGGACTGGAATTTCGGCATGAAGGAAATCGGCAAAGTGAGAGGATGGGTGCGCGCCACGGGAGAGAGTCCCGAAAAGGAGGGCGGCGGAGCCGGGCCGGTCTATGAACATCACACGGGCACAGGGCTCGTAGGGTTGCGCTTCCCAGGCGCGCGGCGCGGTCATCCGACCGCCCTCCTCGGGAATTGGCCATGCCTGGAAACGGACGCGATGCACGCCGGCATGGGTGAAGTGGGCGAACTGGCCGCGCGAGTGCGCGGTCGATCGTAAGATCGCGATTCGCCCGCCTAGGCGACCGGCGGCGGCGTGGGCGGCGCTTCCTCGCGCGGCATGGCGGATTCCGCAATGACTAGCCACGCCCCCTCGTCCGCGACCGTGCGCATCGGAGCCACGCACGCCTTCATCGCCACGAACTGAAGTTCCTTGATCTTGCCCAACCCCGGTGCGAGCGGCTGCTGTTCGCGCTCCTCTTTCTGCCCCTCGCGCACCGCCGCGCACAGGCCGCAGGGCTGCGCTCCGCTGAAAGTGGTTTCCACCGCCTCAATGACGCCCTGCTGCGGGGCGCGCGCCACGAGCATCCCGGTCCACGCGGTGACCTGCAGCACCATCCAATGCGCGCCGCCCAGATAGAGCGCGCAAACCAGCGTCAGGATGGTGCGGAAGGCAGACGACACGACGAAGGGCGTAGTCTCGGAGCGCACGACAGGCAAGCGCGAATGCGCACCAACATTCCACACAGCGTTCCGAGTCTGGGGATGTCCACGGGCAGTGGTGAGCCGCTTGACGGCCGACCGCGTCCTCACTACACAGCCGCGACGGTCACCCATTCGCGGCGATGCCGAACCGCACGGTTCGCATGCCACGGCGTGGCCTTCTTGCCAGGAAGCCGCCGCGCACGAATCCATCCAGCCACTCGCACGCGCCCAATGAAATCTGAGCCTCGAAAGTTCCCCGCATTCCTCGCTGCGACTGCTCTGATCGCGACGGCCTCCGCGCACGATCCGGAAGCCACGCTGCTGGAGGAGACCGTGATCGTCGGCAAACGCACCGACGCGCTCGGCGTGGCCACGGCCGCTTCGCAAAACTCCGCGAGTGGCGACGAGCTGCGGGCGCGACCGCTGCTCCGCCGCGGCGAAGCGCTCGAGGCGGTGCCGGGTATGGTCGTGACGCAGCATGCGGGCGGTGGCAAGGCGAACCAATACTTCCTGCGCGGCTTCAATCTCGATCACGGGACCGACTTCGCGATCTCGATCGATGGCATGCCGGTGAACATGCGGACGCACGCGCATGGGCAGGGTTATGCGGATCTGAATATCCTGATCCCGGAACTCGTGGAGCGCGTGGACTACTACAAGGGGACTTACACCGCACGGAATGGCGATCTCTCCAGCGCGGGCAGTGCGGATTTCAATCTCATCGATCTGTTTCCCCGCGGCATCGCGACGTTTGAATTCGGCGAGCATAACTACTACCGCGGGTTGATCGGCGACACGATCACGCTCGGCGAAGATGAGGTGGGGAAAGGTGGGACGAAAAGTGCGCCGCAGCTGACCTTTGCTGGCGAGTACACTTACTACGATGGGCCGTGGGATTTGCCGGAGGAGTTCAGTCGCTGGAATGGCTTCCTGCGTTACTTCGATGGGGATGCGGACAATCACTTTTCGCTTACCCTCATGGGGTATCACGCGGATTGGCAGAGCGCGGATCATATCCCGCTGCGGGCGATTCAGGATGGGCGTCTCGATCGCTTCGGTAACACCGATGACACCAATGGCGGCGACAGCCAGCGCTACAGCGCGCAGCTCCACTGGCAGGTCCGCGAAGGCGACAACACGACGCGGCTGAATCTCTACGGCGTCTATTACGACCTGAATCTCTTCTCGAACTTCACCTACTTCCTCGACGAGCCGGATCGCGGGGATCAGTTCGAGCAATCGGAGCAGCGGTTCATCGTCGGTGGCGATCTCTCGAAGACTTGGGGCGGTCTCCAGTTTCTCGGCAAGGAAACGGAAGTCACGGTCGGCCTCCAGACGCGTACGGACTTTATCGACGGCATCGGTCTCTATAAGACGGATAAGCGCGAGCGCTTTCGCACGGTGCGCCAGGACGACGTGCTGGAAAGCGGTGTCGGCGTTTTTGCCGAAAGCAGCGTGCGCTGGACGCCGTGGCTACGGACGGTCGCGGGCGTGCGCGCGGATGCGTTCCTTTTCGATGTGGATGCGGACTCGCGCGGGAATAGCGGCGAAGATTGGGCGGGGATTGTGAGTCCGAAGTTCACGGCAATCCTCGGGCCGTGGGCGAAGACGGAGTTTTACCTGAATTTCGGCACCGGCTTTCACAGCAACGACGCGCGGGGCGTGAACACGACGCTCGATCCGGAAAGCGGCGACCCGGTGCCACCGGTGGATCCCCTGGTGCGCACGATCGGCGCGGAGTTTGGCCTCCGCACGCAGCTCATCCCGAAGGTTACCGCCACGCTCTCGGCATGGGTTCTCGAGAGCGACAGCGAACTCGTGTATGTCGGCGATGCAGGGACGAATGAACCCGGGCCCGGCTCGCGCCGCTACGGCATCGAAGCCGCGGTGTATTGGGCGCCGACGGACTGGCTCACGGTGGACGCCGAGTTCGCCGCGACGCACGCGCGGTTTCTCGAAAGTGGCGATGCGGATCGCATCCCGGACAGTATCCCCTGGATGTTCAGCGGCGGTTTCGTGCTCGGCGCTCAGGGTCAGCGGGCCGGCTGGTTTGCCGGCTCGCGCGTGCGTGCTTTTGCGCGGCGTCCGCTCATCGAGGACAACTCCGTGAAGGGCCGCGAGACCTTCACCGTGAACGCCAACCTCGGCTACCGCGCAAGCAACTGGGAGGCGGCCGTCGAGTGTCTAAACGTGCTCGATCGCAACGACAATGACATCGAATACTTTTACACCAGCCGCCTGCGCGGTGAACGTGATGAGGGCTTCGACGACACCCATCTCCACCCCGCCGAGCCGCGGATGTTCCGTGCGCGCTTTACCTACCGCTGGTAACCGCGTGAACGGCCGGTCAACCGTGCCGCACGGTAGCGGGCAGTCCGTCAGCTCGCGCCGCGGACCTTCGACTTCTTTGTCTCGGCGTCGTCATTGATGCGACGGATCTCCCGCACGAGCTGCTGATCGAGTTCGAGCACTTCGTCGAATTTCCCCTGCGCCTCGGCCTTGGCGATCTGGTCTTTCAGGAAGACTTCCTTCTCGGCGACCTTCGCCTTTGCCGTGCTTTCGATCTCGGCGATCTCGGCTTTCTGTTCCTTGGTCAGTTTGGCGGTGGGCGACTGCTTTTCCAGACGCTCCATGGCGAGTTCGTAGGCGGATTTCATTTCGGTTGAGTATGGGGATGGATGAGTCGAGTGTCGCCGCCCTTTGTGGTGCGGCTCCAGGAAATCTGACGCGTCGCACGCAATTGGCTACGCCTAACTTTGCCGCCCATGAAAGCCGCCATCCGATTGATCAGCACGGACTTCGACGGAACGCTCGTCGAGCACGGAGCGATTCCGCCGGTCGCGCCGGAGTTTTTCGACGCACTGCGCACCCTCCGCGCGCAAGGCGTGCTCTGGGCCGTGAACACCGGTCGCGTGCTCTGGCACATCGAGGCCGGGCTGCGGGAATTCGATTTCGATCTCGAACCCGATTACGTGCTCACCTCCGAGCGCGAGGTTTTCCACCGCGGTCCCGACGGCAAGTGGCAGGACTACGGCGACTGGAACAAGCGCTGCGCGGAAGATCACGACTGGCTCTTCACCGAGGCCAGTGTGCTGCTCAAAGACATCCACCAGGAGTTCGACGGAAAGCCGTGGGCGCACTTCGAGCGCGACGGCGAGCGCCTCGTGGGGATCGTCACCGACACCGACGCCCAGATGGACGAAGTGTGCGTCTTCCTCGAACGCGAGCGAGTCCGCGTGCCGGGCTTCAACTTTATGCGCAACACGATCTACCTGCGCTTCTGCCACGAGGCTTACAGCAAAGGCACCGCGCTCGGCGAACTGGCGCGTCTCATCGGGATCGAGCGCTCGGCGATCTTCGCCGCCGGCGATCACTATAATGACATCCCGATGCTCGACGGGCGCTTTGCGCAGTGGGTGACCTGCCCCGGCAACGCGTGCGATCCCGTGAAGCGCGCCGTGATCCAGGCCGGCGGCTACGTCGCCAAGGCCGAGTGCAGCGGCGGTGTGGTCGAAGCGCTCACCCACTTTGGTGCGCTCTGAGGAAAGTTGAGAGTTGAGAGTTGTGGGCGGAGTGGCCCACAACTGTCGGAAGCGTATGGCGCTCCGAGTGGCGCGCCGATCCACATCGCCGCATTCCACCCTCAACTCTCCCCAGGCTTGAACCAGCGCCTCATTCAGACCGTCGGCCGCAGCGCGCGGCTGAAAGTGCTCAACGAAATCAAGCGCACCCAGGGCATCGCCGTGACCGAGATCGCGGAGCGGATCGGGATGTCTTACATGGGCGTGAAAGACGTCTGCACGGACCTCGCGAAGCGCGGCCTGCTCGACACCTGGCGGGAGCCGCAGCCGAAAGGCCGCCCGCGGATGCTCTACCGGCTGACACCGCGCGCGCATGAACTTTTCCCCACCGCGAGCAACGAAGCGACGATCGCGGTGCTCGAAGCCGCGCAGAAACTCTACGGCGCCACCGCGCCGGAAAAGCTGCTGCTCGTGCTTTTCCAGCGCCAGGCCGAGGCCTATGCGGGAAAAATGAAGGGCGAGACGCTCACCGACCGCGTGAAGTGCCTCGCTCGGCTGCGCGATCGAGATGGCTATATGAGCGAAGTGGAGATGACGCCCACCGGCCACCTGCAGATCGTCGAGCATCACTCTCCGATTCTCGATCTCCTCCAGGCCTTCCCGATCGTCGGGCGCCTGGAAGGTGAGATGTTCAAGCGCATCCTCGGCGTGCCTGTCCAACGCGAGGAGGAGATCATCTCCGGGCTCTACTGCTGCACGCTACGCATCCGCGGGTAAGCGCCCAAGCAGGATTGCGGCTGCCCCTATTTGATCACCACCTTCATCCCTTTGGTGATCATCTTGCAGAGCCGGATGGCGTCCCAATTCGCGACGCGCATACAGCCGTGGCTGGCCGCACGGCCGATTGTTTGGGGACTATTCGTGCCGTGAATGCCGATGCCGGGTTTGTTCAGCCCCGCCCAAACGACGCCGACAGGATTCCGCGGTCCGGCAGGGAGATTGTAATAGGTCTCACTGCGTTTGCCGGTCATGAGCACACTCTTGTCCCAGCGGAAGGTGGGCATCGCGGCGATGCCGACGATCTTCCATGTCCCCGCGGGAGTCTGGAGCCCGCCGCCGCCGGGTGTAATCGGGACGGTGCAGATCAGCCGTTCGCCTTCGTGAAGATCGAGTAGCTTCTCCGCGCGGGTCACGGTGATGACCCGCTCGGCATACTGCGGGAGCTCAGGCATCAGGCCGGTCTCGGGCACTTCTTCGAGTTTGAACGGCTCGACATTCGGCACGCGCACTTCGTCGCCGACTTTGAGGCTGTACATTTTCTTGTCCTTGTTCAGCTTGATCAGGAATTCCGGCGCGCAGTGGTAACGTTCGGTGAGGAATTCAAGCAGCGAGGTGTAGGGGAGATACTTCTTTTTCGCCTGTTCCTGCGGCGTGCGGGGAAGGTCACCGACATATTTTAAGTCGGACTGCTGGATCTTGTAGTGCGTGTAAACCGGGAAGACGGAATCGAGCGGGATGTTCCCGTCGATCACGCCGGTCTCCGGCAGCCCGCGTGAGCGCTGGTAGCGCTTCAGGGCCTTGGTCACGAATTCACCCGGGGCACCGTCGATCTTGCCGGGGCCGAAGAGCTGTTGATCGAGGAAAATCTGGAGTTGCGTCGTGACGTCGCGCACGGCGACTGGGATGGCTTTGGCCACGGGTGGCTCCCCGTTCGGGTCCGCTGCTGGTGGTGCGGGCGGCGGCTCAGCTGGGGCAAGAGCCACGGGGGTCGCGATGGCGGGCGCGTCGGTGCGGAAAGTCGGGGCGGGCTGGGCGGAGACGGGCGTCTGCTCGGCGAAGGCGCGGGTGCACAGGATCAGAAAGATGGCGGCAGGAATTCTCATTGCGGCTTGGAAGCGCGGGAACGTAGCGGATTTCGTGCGAATTAGA
>JANPIS010000586.1:0-5241 GCA_031425095.1 Chthoniobacteraceae bacterium | reverse complement strand
CTGGAGCAAATCCTCATCGGCCACATGATGGCCATCGCTGGCGAGGCGAACCAAATTTTCCGGCCAGTGACGATGTTCGACCACGGGATCGATGGCGAAGTGGAGTTCAAGGACAACGACGGCAAGGCCAGCGGGAAGCGCATCTAGATCCAGCTCAAGAGCGGGAACTCTTACCTACGCACCCGCAAGGGCGACGGCAGCGAGGTCTTCGATGCTGTATGTGGGGGTGACGCAGTATTTCCGGCAAAAGCGGTTGCTGCGGCGGGCGGTGTCGGTGCCGGCGACGATCGTGAAGTCGGAGGTGTTTTCGAGCGCTTCGGCGGATACGGATCCGCGGCTGCAGCGGAGCACGAGCACGACGACGCACCGGCCGGAGGTGCGCTTCTGCTACGAGGTGAATGGGGCGACGCACGAGAGTGAGTTGCTGCGGCCGACTATCATCGTGACGGGGTATGCGTCTCGGGAAGCGGCGGCGGAGGCGCTGGCGCCGTATCCGGTGGGGGCGCGGGTGAGTGCGTGGGTGGATCCGGATTTGCCGGATGCGGGGTTTCGCGTGGGGGAGGCGGGGGGGGGGCCGGTGGTCTTCATGGTGATCAGGGTGGTGCTGCCGCCGGTGGCGTGGTGGGTGGGGGAGTGGGTGTAGCACCACAGAGGCACAGAGGGCGCGGGGAAGAAGGGATGGCGGATTTTCTGGTGTCCTGATGGTGCTGGCCGAGGCGTGAAGGTCGGTTGACTCGGCGTTCCGTGGGCGGCGATAGTTCGCTGATGATGATTGCCGATGTGCTCCGATTTTTTGCGGTGATTCTCTGCGGGGTGGCGCTGCTCGGCGCGGGCGGGTGCGTGATGCATCGGACGGTGACGGAAGGCGGGGCAGTGGTGGCGGAGGGCTATGTAGTGGAGTCGCCGATCCGCGGGGTGCGGTGACGCGGACCTGCGCAGCGCGGACTTTCCGTCGGAGCGGTTCGGTGACAGTCTGGCGCGATGCCTCGCTCGCGCTCTACTCCACCCGGGGATCGGGAGCGTTTTCTCCGGCGCATCGGTCCGGACAGTGCGTTCTACCGGCTCTTCGATTTCCTGCCGGAGATCGCGTTCTTTGCGAAAGATCGGAAGTTCCGGCTGATGTGTGCGAGTCAGCGGTTCGTCGAGCGGTTCGGCTTTCGCGAGGAGGCGCAGGTGATCGGGAAGGACGACTTCGAGCTTTTCCCGGCGCATCTGGCGGAGAACTTCCGGCGCGATGACGAGGAGGTGATGCGCACCGGGAAGCCGAAGCTGAATATCGTGGAGCTGTTCTTCAATGAGCAGGGGCTGCCGGATTGGTTCGTGACGAACAAGCTGCCGATCTGCGATCGGAAGAGGCAGGTGATCGGAGTGATGGGGACGGTGCAGAGCTACGAGGGCCGGCGGGCGGTGCTCCAGCCGTATCTGCAACTCGATCGCGTGGTGACGCATATCCGGGAGAATTTCCGGCGAGGGGTGCAGGTGAAGGAGTTACCGGCGGTCGCCGGGCTCTCGACGCGACAGTTGCATCGGAAATTCGTGGAAGTCTTCGGGCTCAGTCCGCAGGGCTTCATCGTGAAGCTGCGGATTCAGGCGGCTTGTGAGGCGTTGCGCCGGCGCGGGGCGCAGATCGCGGAGGTGGCGGCGGACCTCGGCTTCTGCGACCAGAGCGCCTTCACGCAGCTCTTTCAAAAACACGTGGGTCTCACGCCGTTGAAGTATCAGAAGCGCGTCCGCCTCGGCGGGACGGCGTCGTGAATCGGGCGGCGGCAGGGAGTCGATAGCGACCAGATCAGACGCCGTGCTGCCGGAGGTCTCCGGTGTCCAATGTCCGCCGTGCGCTGTGGCGGATGTCGTCTTTCTGGAAATTCAGGGGATAAACTTTTCCGACACACCGCTTGCCCCGGCTCTAAACGCTATGCTAAACGCACCGACTCTTATGAAAAAACTCGTGATTCCCCACAGTCGTTCATTCCTCGTGGCTGCTCTCGTCGCCGCTGGGTCGATGTCGTCCGCGATGGCCCAGGAGGCCGAGCCGGAAAATGCCCGTTCGCTACTGCTCGAGCTGAAGCAGCGGGATCTGGAGCGCCAGGTGGTCTCCAAGCAGCGCGAGATCGAGCGCACCAATGGTGATCTTCGCCTCGCCCGGATGCAGGCGCAGAAACTTCAGGAAAGCATCGATGCGACCAATTCGCTGATGGGCGATACTTCCACGTATCTCGAACAACTGCTGGCGCAGAAGACTCGTCTCGAGCAGGTGGTGGAACTCACGAGCCTGCGGATCGACGCCGAGCGGCAGAAAGTGGACGGGCTCAAGGCACTGGGTGACGCGCAGTTCAAGGCACTCGAGAGTGTGATCAAGCACATCGAGGAGACCGAGACCCGCGCGAACCTCGTGAATGCCGAGCTCCGAATCTTGAACGATACGCCGAACCTCGAGCCGGTCGCGGACGGACCTTCCGGCACCAAGACGCCGCCGGAGATCGTGGAACTCCGCAAGAAAGCCGCAGCCGACCGACAGACGCTCGCCGCGATGGACAAGTCCGCCGGAGAGGCGATGCGCGCGGCTTCCACCAAGCTCGAAGCTGCCGACGTGGCCGCCATCAAGGCCAAGCGCAAGGCCATCGATCTCGGGCTCGACGAGAAGCTTCCGGCGAACGCCGCGAAGGCCCCCGCAGAGAAGCCCCAGGGCGATCGCTGATATGCGTCCCATCTCCTCGCTGCCGTGGTTCCTCATGGTCATGGGGAGCACGGTGCTCGCTGCTGCCGGACCGGGCGCGCCCGTGCGCTCCCAGCCGCGCGCGGAGGCGAAGGTGGAAAAGCCCGAGCCGAAGCGGGAGCCCACGCCGACCCCGGCTCCGCGTGTAGCGGCCAAGCCGACGGCCGCTCCCAAGCCGGTCACGGCGAAGGTGGAGCCCACGCGTGCCTCTCCCAAAGCGCCTGCGCCGGGACCGATGTCAAAGAAGTCGGCGGAGCTTGCTGCGTCCGGATCGCGGGCGCTCGCGGTGCCCAAGACCGCTGTCGGACCCGAGTCTTCCACGCCGCGGCGATCCTTGCGCGAATGCGACGTGTGGCTCGGTGCGGTGGTCGCGCAGCACGCGGCCCTGAAGTCGGAACTCGCGGCGGGCTCGGTGGCGATGGAGCGCATCGCGAGCGACCCATCCCTCGCGGCGCTCCCTTCGGATCAGAACCGCCAGGCAGCGGCGATCCCGGCAGCCGAAGCGATGGCCGCGCAAAGCCAGCGAGACTGGCGGCAGCACCTCACTGGTGGTGCGGGGCGTCCCGCGCCGGCGCAGGTCGAGCAGCTCATGAAGCAGGGCGAGACGATCGCCTTCCGCACCAATACCTCCACCGCGGACACGCAGGACATGGTCGCGAAGATCCGGCGCACGCCCGGGGTCGCGGCGGGCGGACACGTCGGGCTCGACGCCATGGCGCCGGACCTGATGATCGCGCATTTGCGGGCGCTTCCCGGAACCCTCAGCGGCGCACAGGCCCGGCAACCTTACGGGGTGCAGAACCTCGAGGGACTGCGGGCGCGGCTCGAAAAAGGTGGGGCGGAACTCGATGCGCAATTCAATGAAGTGCGCCAGGGTTGGATCGCGAGCAGCACGCGCGCGGACGAATTGCACCGAAAGTACCTCGATTTGCGTCGGGCTCTGGTCGCTCCTGACGAGTAGCTGCACGGGCGCCCGCCCACGGCTGCGAAACGTCGCGAATTCCTCCGGCGCACCGGCGCCACGGAACCCGACGTTTACCCGAGTTCGATGGCCGCGAGCGCTTCCCAGTGCTTGCGCTCATCTTCCGTGAGCGTGGTCGGCAGCACGGCTTCCACCTGTACGTACAGATCGCCGCGCGCCGTGGCGCCGCTCGGCATGCCGCGACCTTTCAGGCGAAACTTCCGACCGGGCTGCGTGCCCGCGGGAATCTTCAGCCGGATCGCGCCTTCCGGGGTCGGCACCTCGACTTCACCGCCGAGCACGAGCCGCGCGACGTGCAGTTCGATCTCGGCGAGCAGATCGCTGCCTTCGACGCGGTAGTCCGGGTGCTGCTCGAAGCGCACCCGCAGATACAGATCGCCCGCCGGACGATGCCCGCCGGCGGCCTCGCCCTGGCCCGCGAGCCGGATGCGCTGCCCCTCGCGCACGCCTTTCGGGATCCGCACTTCGTAGGTCTCGACCTTCGGACTGCCGTGCCGGCGCAGGGAAATCTTCTTCTTCGATCCGTGCAGCGCCTCCTCGATCGTCACGAGCAGATCCGCCTCCACATCACCGCCGCCCACTTCCTCCTCGGGAAAGCCGAAGCCGCCACTCGCGCGCCGTCCGGGACGTCCCGCGCCACCGAAGAACTGCTCGAAGAAATCGCTGAAGCCTGTGCCGCCGAAGCTGAACTCCTCACCGCCGCCCACGCCACCCCCACGTCCGCCCCAGCCGGGCGGAGGCTGCCGCTGCCCGCCGCGTTCCCAGTCCGCACCGAGCGTGTCGTATTTCTGACGCTTCTCCGCATCGCCGAGTACCTCGTAGGCTTCATTGATCTCCTTGAACTTCGCCTCCGCGGTCTTCTTGTCCTTGGCGACATCGGGGTGATGCACCCGCGCGAGTTTGCGGAAAGCCTTGCGAATCTCGTCGTGCGTCGCGGTTTTGGCGACACCGAGCGTGGCGTAGTAGTCTTTGTATTGCACCGGGAGTGAAAGTTGAGGCGCGGACTTTCAACTCTCAACCTTCATCTCTCAACTCCGCCTCACAGCCCCGGCGGATGCCGCGCGACGAAGCCTTTCGGCACGCGTGGCTTCTCCCGCCAGCGCGGACCTTCCTGCGGACGGCCGCCGGTCGTATCCATGCGCAGTCCGGCGATGACGATGTACGTGTGGCCGTGGCGCGCGTAGATCGTGATCCATTTTCCGGGACCGGCTTCGCCCCAGTTGAGCAGGCCGGACGAGGTCGTCGGCTGGGTGAGCCGGCCGGCGTAGTAGAGGAGGAAGGAGACGGTGCCGGAGCAGTCGTAGCCGATATCCCGGAAGGTCGCGTGGCCGCCGCCGAAACGATACGGTTTGTTCAGCAGCCAGTTGCCGGCCCAGATGGCGTTCTTCACCGCGGCGGGTGCGTTTTCCGGCGCGTGCGCGATGCCGTTGATGACCACCGCGACATTGCCCGGCACGGTCGGACGACCGAGGGCAAATGCGGAGCTGGTAAGAATGACGCAGACGAGCGCCCGAACGAGGAGGAGCATCGGGGGGTGGTGGGG
>JANPIS010000585.1:0-3251 GCA_031425095.1 Chthoniobacteraceae bacterium | reverse complement strand
TCCATGTGCGACATCACTTTCAGACGACTGATGATGGCGCTCTGGAGTACGCGGAGCTGCGGTGGCACGGCGACTTCGTGGAGGATGCCGTCGATGCGGTAACGGATGCGCAGATCGTTTTCCAGCGGCTCCACGTGAATGTCCGTGGCGCGCTCGTGGATGGCTTCGCGGATGACCTGGTTGACGAACTTTACGACGCTGGCCTCAGGGTCGTCGCTGGTGATGTCCTGCGTCTCCTCGACGTGCTCGCCGTCATAGGTGCGCGTGGAGGCGAGGATCTCCTCGAAGGTCTCCGCGCCGACGCCATACAGGGTCTTGATCGCGCGGATGAGCTGCCCGCGCGGCACCATCACCCACTCGATTTTTTTCCCCGCGAGCTGCTGCTGGGCGAGGCGGCGGGCGACTTGATTGAAGACGTCGTACGTGGCGAGCCGGGCGACACCATCGGTGACGGCGATCGGCAGGACGTGGTGCTTGAAGACGAAGCGGCTCGGCAGCGCTTGGAGCACGGAACGCTCGACGCGCTGAGCCTCGATGCTTTCGAGCGGGGTTTTGAAGAGCCGCGCGAGTTCTTCGGCCAGTCGCACCTCGTCCACCTTGCCGGAGTTGAGCACCTCGACGGTCCACGAATTGCCAGGCTGAGGCTGGATGGCGGCGAGCTGCGCCGCTTCCTCATCCGCTACGCCAGCGGCGCGGAGCGCGTCCACCAGGACTTTGCGCGAAGTCATCGGTCGCTCTGGCGCACGGCCTCCGCGCGGGGCGGTGCGGCATCGAAATCTGCCGCGGAGTCGCGCAAGGGTGCAGAGGGCCGCCGCAGCATGTTGCGGTTGGTGGCCTTGACCTTGGTGGGGCGAGGGTAAACGCCCGCTTCGAGGTCCGGCGGGATGCTCAGGAACTCCTGCTCGCGCTCGCGGAGCTTCACATCTTCCTCGGGGCCGAGCGAGACTTCTGGGCGGATGAAGATGACGAGTTCCGAGCGCGTCTTATCGTCGCGGGTCGATCGAAAGAGCCCCCCGATCAATGGGATTTTCGAGAGGTAGGGGATGCCGGCTTCGGTCTTGTTATTCGACTGACGGATCAGCCCGCCAAGGATGAGCGTGGCTTGGTTTGGGATCGAGACGCTGGTTTGCAGCACGCGTGTGGCGATGCGCGGGATGTCGTTGTTGTCGATCCGGGTGGTGCCGACCTGTTCGTCGAGCTTCTGCACGATATCGAGCGAGACCTCGCGATCCGAGTTGATCAGCGGCAGCACCTCCAGTTGGAGCGCGACGGTCTTGAATTGGATCGTCGAATTCGTCACGAGGTTGTTGCCCTGGACACCGGAGTTTCCGGAAAAGCCGCTTTGGATCGAACTTGGGATGGCGATCTCTTCGCCGGAGGAGATAATGGCCTTCTTGTTGTTGCTCGTGAAGATGCTGGGGCGTGCAGTGACTTTGAATTTGTTCGTACTGGCCAGCGCACTGAGGATGACGTCGAGGCTGTTCCCGGCGGCGACGAAGCCGCTCAATCCGACCGAGCCCGCGGTGAGGGCGGTCTCAAAATTTCGGGAAAGGAGCAGGTTGTTGAAGTTGAGCGCGGGGGCTCCGTCAGTGCCGACGCCGACGATGCTTGCGAGGCCGAAGAGGTTGCCGAGTCCGCTCGCGCCGGTGCCGGTCACCGCGCCTCTGGGGTTTTGGCCGAGTTCGTTGGCTTTGTTGATGAAGTAATTGACGCCGAACTGTTCGTTGTTCCCAAGCGTGAGCTGTCCGATGATGGTGTGCAGCAGGACCTGTGGCGCGCGCACGTCGAGTTCGTCGATGACCCTGAATACCTTGTCTTTCACCTCTTGGTTACCGAGGACGATGATGGCGTTGGCGCGCTTGTCGGCGATGAGCTTCGAGTTTCCCACGGTGACGGCGTCCGGCACGACATCGCGTTCGGTCGCGCTGAGGCTCTCGGAGAGCGTCTGACTGCCCCCGCCTCCGCCGCCAGCGCCGCCAGCTCCGGAGCGATTGAGGGAGTCGGTGCGCGGGGCCACGGTCGCAGGGCGCGCGCCGGTGCCGCCGGTGGGAGACGCGCCGCCGGTATCCTGAGCGCCGGGGTCGCTGATCGCTTTGACGATGACCTGAAAGATGTCGGAAGCGCTCACGTATTTGAGCTTCCGAATGGTCGGCTCGCCGAACTTCACGTCCTGATCGAACTCGCGGATCAGCTTCTCAACGAAACGCATATTCACCGGCCTCGTCACGACGTGGAGCCGGTTGGTGCGTTTGTCCGCGGTGAGGGTGATTTTGCCGACGATCACTGCGTCCTCGGTGAGTGCGCCGGAGGAGATTTCGATGGTATTCTGTCCAGTCTGCTCGGCGGTGATGCCGGCGGGCGGCTGAGTGCCATCCGGCAACGGCGGCCGTGGCACCGCGCGTGGCGCGGAACCGCCGGGCGTCGATCCGGTCTGCCCTGGCGTCGGGCTCTTCTGGAAGATATCGAGCAGCTTCTTCTGCACGTCCTCGGCGTCGGCGCGCTCGAGGGGGATGAATTTATCCACGACCTCCGCGGGCGGGATATCCATCTCGTGGATGACCTTGATGATTCCGCGAAGGATCGCCGAGTTTTCGGTGATCAGGATGGCCGACGACTTCGGGAGCGGCGTGACGTTCGTGTACTGCCCGGGCGACTGGACGATGAAAGTGCCGAGCACCTGCGTGACCTCCTGCGGATCGGCGTAGCGGAGTTTCGCGAGGTAGGTGACCACCTCTTCGCCCGCCGGGATCTGGAGCTCGTCGGAAATGATGCGGATGCCCGCCGTGCGCGGGCTTTTGCCGATGCCGATGACCTTCACGATCTTCGTGTCCGGCACGGGCACGAGCGTGAAGCCGTTCATCAGAAGATTGATCTCGATGATGAGCTTGGCCTCGTCCGCCGGGAGATCGCCTTCGATGAAGATGTTCACCGGGCCGACGACCTGATTGTCATACACGAGCCGCACATCGGCGATCTTCTGGTAAAGATTGAGGACGTCCTTCACGTCGGCGTTTGGGAACTGCAGCCGCACCGGAGTGCGTGAGGCGGCGGACGTACCCGGGAATCCAGGAGGGACGGCGGGGGCGGTCGGGAGGACCGGCGGGCGCGGAGCCTGCGCGAGAGCGGCGCCAGTCAGTGTGAGCAGCAGCCAGAGAGCCTGAGGTGGGCGGAGCACGGGGCGTTAGGTAACAGTGTAAGGAGGGAAGTCAATCTTCGCCGGCGGGGCGGGGCCTTTATGACCAGAGACGCGG
>JANPIS010000584.1:0-5717 GCA_031425095.1 Chthoniobacteraceae bacterium | reverse complement strand
ACCACTACGTTCATGCGGCCAATTGGGAGCAGAGCCAGTATGACCTCGTGGTTACTGACTGGGAGTTGCAGCAGGGATTTGAACGTTACTAACCCGCGCGAAACGTAAGTCACCCGCACCCATGCGCTGTATCTCACCGGTCGATGGCTCGGTCTATGCCGAACGCGCCTTTCACTCCGACGCAGAAGTTAATCAGGCACTTGATGAGGCCGCTCGGGCTCAGCGGATGTGGAAAAAGGTTTTCATCAAGGAGCGGGCGGAGTTCTGCACGGGGGCAGTCGAAGCGATGCTCGCGATGGCCGACGACATCGTGCCGGAACTAGCGTGGCAGATGGGGCGGCCGGTGAAATATGGACGTGGCGAACTGCGGGGGTTTGAGGAACGGGCGCGATACATGATCGCTATCGCGGAGGAGGCGCTGTGCGACCTCCAGCCGGGGAACAGCGATGACATCGAGCGCTTCATCCGTCGCGAACCGCTGGGCACGGTCTTCGTGATCGCGCCTTGGAACTATCCGTATCTGACCGCGGTCAATTCTGTGATCCCGGCACTGATGGCTGGGAACGCGGTCATCCTGAAGCACTCCGCGCAGACGCTTCTCGTGGGCGAGCGGTTTAAAACCGCCTTTGATCGCGCCGGGTTGCCGGCGGGCTTGTTTCAAAATCTCCGGCTCGATCACGAGCAGGCAAAGCGGGTCATCCAAAGCGGTCGGATTCAGCACGTGAACTTCACTGGCTCCGTCGAAGGCGGGCGGACGATGGAGCGTGCCGCTGCCGGATACTTCCTCGGCATGGGTCTCGAACTGGGCGGCAAAGATCCGGCCTACGTCCGCGCGGATTGCGATCTGCCGTCAGCCATCGAGAACCTTGCTGATGGCGCGTTCTTCAATTCCGGTCAGTCCTGCTGTGGCATTGAGCGGATCTATGTGGCGGAGCCGTTGTTCGATGCCTTCGTGACGGGCGTCGTCGCCTTTGCGAAGCAATATGTGCTCGGCAATCCGCTCGATCCGGCGACGACCCTTGGGCCCATGATCGGACCGCAGAGCGCGGACTTTGTGCGCGGCCAGATCGCGGATGCGGTGAAAGCCGGAGCCACTGCCCATATTGATCAGGTTGCGTATCCGCGGGATCGGAAAGGTTCCGCTTACCTCTCGCCGCAGGTTCTCACCGCGGTGGATCACACGATGTCGGTGATGACCGCGGAAAGTTTCGGTCCAGTGGTCGGCATCATGCCGGTGAAGGACGATGCGGAAGCCATCGCGCTGATGAACGACTCGCGCTTCGGCCTGACCGCGGGCATCTGGACGCGCGATGCCGCTGCGGCGCGTGACATCGGCTCGCAACTGGAGACGGGCACGGTGTTCATGAACCGCTGCGACTACCTCGACCCCGCACTTGCCTGGACGGGCGTGAAGGAAACCGGACGCGGCGTGAGCCTTTCGCGGGTCGGTTACGAAACCCTGACCCGGCCCAAGTCCTTTCATCTCCGTTCCTCCAAGTAATCCCTTCGCATGACTCAGACTGCCAACTGGAACTACCCGACCAAAGTGCGCTTCGGCGCGGGTCGCATCCGTGAACTCGCCGACGCCTGCCAGAGTCTCGGCATCAAGCGTCCGATGCTCGTCACCGATCCCGGACTCGCGCGCCTGCCCATGATCGCCAGCGCCGTCGAGCGATGCCGCGCCGCCGGTCTTGGCGTCGCCGTTTTTTCCGAGGTCAAAGGCAACCCGACCGAACACAACGTGGCGGACGGACTCGCCGCGCTCCGCTCGGGCCAGCACGACGGCGTCATCGCCTTCGGCGGCGGCTCCGCGCTCGATGTGGGCAAGGTCGTCGCCTTCATGGCCGGGCAGACTCGGCCGATGTGGGACTTTGAAGATATCGGCGACTGGTGGACCCGTGCGGACCCCGCCGGAATCCTGCCCATCGTCGCGGTGCCGACGACCGCCGGCACGGGCTCCGAAGTGGGCAGGGCCGGCGTCATCAGTCAGCACGGCACGCATTGCAAGAAGGTCATTTTTCACCCGCTCATGCTGCCTGGCGTGGTCATCAGCGATCCTGAACTCAGCGTCGGCCTGCCCGCCAACCTCACCGCGTGGACGGGCATGGATGCGCTGGCTCATTGTTTCGAGGCGTATTGCGCGAAGGGCTTTCATCCGATGGCCGATGGGATCGCGCTCGAAGGCATCGCCCTCGTGAACCGCTACCTTCAGCGCGCAGTGAGCGACGGCACCGATCTTGAAGCTCGCGGGGGAATGCTCGCCGCCGCCTCGATGGGTGCCGCCGCGTTTCAAAAAGGCCTCGGCGCGATCCACGCCCTCTCACACCCGGTCGGCGCCCTCTACGACAGCCACCACGGTCTGACCAATGCCGTCTTAATGCCCTACGTGATGGCCTTCAATCGCCCCGCGATCGAGACCAGGTGCGAACGGATCGCGCGTTACCTGGGCCTTCCTGATCCCTCGTTCGACGCGCTGCTGCAGTGGGTCCTCGCCCTCCGCGCCGCGTTGGACATCCCGCACACCATGAAGAGCATCGTCGGGGACGACACCCGCTTCGCAGAGCTCGCACGGATGGCGATCGTCGATCCTACGGCCGGGGGAAACCCGATCGAACTTCGCGAGGACGACTGCCAAGAGCTCTATCGTCGAGCGTTCGAGGGCCGCTTCGCTGGATCGTAGCCGCCGCGTTCGAAGATCCGCTCCGGATTGAGGGGAAACCGGTGCCGTTCGCGATCCAGGACAGCCGGCGCGTCGACGTGGATATCGATGTTTCCTTGATCGCGGGCCAGAGATCCTACCGCAGCAAGGCCCGGACTCGGTCAAAGCGGGCCAACACTCACGTTCCGCTGCGGCGCGGAGCGACGCCTCTAGGACGTGGAGCTGGGAGCGTCCGGCGTTACTTACTTCTCTCCCGGCTCGCAGCCCTCGGACGAAATCCGTAACCGCGAGGCGCGCTTCTTTTCCCGCTCCGGGAACTGTGGGATGCGGGCCTTCAGCGCGGGCAGCGCGGCCTTCGCCTCGGACCGCAATGACTTCGGGCAATTCATCGACACCTTCAACATCTACTGGGGCCTGTACGCTGCGCTGGCGATGTTCAACACGGCTGATCAAAACGACTACCCCTTCGATGAAGGTGATTGGTTTGATTACAGCATCGGCAACGAAGGCAGCAGCGCGACAACAACGGACACTTCGACACCACGACGCAGAACGTCTGGCGTTACTTCACCGACTACCTGCTCCACTGGTTGAGCGAGACCGGCTGCACCGCCGGCACGTCGTTCAGCGATCAAGCTTGGAAAGGTGTGGACGGCCTACGCGCTGACTTTGTACAGGGCCTCCCCCCTCCTGCGTGGGAATACATGGTGAACCGCACTCGCGCGCAAAAATGGGCCTTCGTCTTCATGGCCGAAAGCCTCGACGGTGGGCTGGTCACCTATCGTTCGTCGCGCCACTTCGATGTGCTGAATGAGAATATCGTCTTCTCCGTGAACGGCGCGAACGTCGGGTCGAATAACATGACGAGCGCTCTGCGCGGCATCTTCGAGAACCGGCGCGCCAGCTACGGCCAGAGCATGGTGTTGCTAAATACCGTCTCGCACGATGAGCAGAATGCTGCCGATCCGTGGGAAGCGCTGCTTCGCTTCGCTGTGTACTCCACCGTCGATGGCGTCCCGATGTTCTTCCACGGCCAGGAACTCGGCATCAGCACGACCTTTGGTTTCGATGTGATGGAGTACAATGCGAGCAAGTACATTCCGCACTTCAAGACCTTTAACTCAATGATGCCGCTGTGGACGAACACAGACTTCGGCAACGACCAGCTTTACCCCGTCTATTCCGCCATCAACCGAGCGCGCCGCAGGAGCCGCGCCCTACGCTCTTCCAATCGCTACTACGTGGATCAGGTCGGCAGCTTCGGCACCCACCAGCGGATTCTTTCCATCGCGAAGTACGAGACGCCAAACGCTCCACCCGGGATATGCGACGTCGTCTTCGGCTTTGTGAATCTCGATCGTGGCGCGAATCAGAGCGGATTCTTCGACGTGAACATTGCACAGAACGGCTCAAACCTCTTCGGCATCCAGGCGGGCCGCACTTACAATGTGCGGAACCTCTCCGCCTACACCGCGCAGGACGCCACACGCGACGGCATCTGGCTCTGGGGCGCCGGACGCGCCGGCAGCGACGTGCTCTCCACGGGCGTCTTCGCGGGCCTCAAACGCGTCCCCTCGACCAGCGGCGCCTGGACCAGTGATCCGTTCGAGGCGCAATTCCGCAACCCCTACGACGTGACCCCGCCGCCCGCTGGCGGCCCGCCCAGCACCCCGAAGCCTTACGCCCTCGGGCCAAACGTCACCTTCTCGTGGAGCCCCGCGAGCGACCCCGTCGGGGGCATCGCCGGCTATCGCGTGATCATCAGCACCCAGCCGAATGGCGCCGGCACCATCGTCTTTGACGGCACCGTTGTCGGCACCGCCAGGACCATCACGGGCGCCCTCGGTCAGGCACTTTTCGCCACCGTAAAATAGCTCAACAACGCCGGGATCGAAAGCAACGCTGCGAGCCAAAGCGCGGGCAGCACCATCCTTCTCAACCCGAGCGCCGACCAGGATGGCGACGGCGCGACCAACGGAAGCGAAAACGTGGCCGGAACCGATCCGCTCAATGCCACATCCGTCTTCGTCGTCCTCAAAATCACGCGTGAGAACGCCACGACGGTGCGCCTCACCTGGAGCAGCGTGGCCGGCAAGCAGTATGAAGTGCTCTCGAGCCCCGACCTCCTGACCCCCTTCACCAACCTCAGTGGCCCGACGCCGGTCCCAGCCGCAGGCGCGAGCACGTCGTGCGATGATTCTACGGCGACGGGCGCGCGGAGGTTCTACGAAGTCCGAGTCCAGGCGCCTTGAATCTGCGCTGGCGGCTTGAGTTCGCTGAGAGGCAACAGCGCGTCTGAAGTCCGCCACGGCATTTCATTTCCCGCCACGGAGGCACGAAGCACACGAAAGCTGATCAACTCCACAGCATCCGGTCCAAGGTGCGATATTGGATCGCCTCCGCGATGTGCTGCGCTCCGATGCTTTCGGCGCGGTCGAGGTCGGCGATGGTTCGCGCGACCTTCAGGATTCGATCGTAAGCCCGGGCGCTAAGGTTCAACTCCGTCATTGCCATCTTGAGCATGCCCTCCGCCTCATCGCTCAACTGACAATGCGCCTTGATCAGTTTGCTCGTCATGCGCGCATTGACGCGCACTTTCCCCTTGCCCGCAAAGCGCGCTCGCTGGACTTCCCGCGCCTGTTCCACGCGCTCACGTATCGTCGCTGACGCTTCTCCCGGTTCGTTGCTCGCCATCTCTCGATACTGAATCGCAGGTACCTCAACGTGGATGTCGATCCGATCGAGGAGCGGTCCGGAGATGCGGTCGCGGTAACGCTCGACCTGGAGCGGCGAGCAGCGGCACTCGCGCTTCGAGTCGCCGAAGTAACCGCAAGGACAAGGGTTCATTGCTGCGACCAGGATGAACTCGGCGGGGAAGGTCATGGAGCCGGCGGCCCGGGAGATGGTGACGCGGCCATCTTCGAGGGGCTGGCGCAGGACTTCGAGGGTCTGGCGGCGGAATTCGGGGAGTTCGTCGAGGAAAAGGACACCATTGTGGGCGATGCTGATTTCGCCGGGCGTCGGGTTTGCGGAGCCGCCGAGGAGGCCGGCGTCGGAG
>JANPIS010000583.1:0-26383 GCA_031425095.1 Chthoniobacteraceae bacterium | reverse complement strand
CTGTCGTGTCCTTGATCGCAATGGGAAGTTAGGGACTTCCCGCAAAGCCGCCCGATGTCCGCGCCCCCCAAGCTCAGCGTCCTGATGCCCGTTTACAACGCGCAGGCCTACCTGGCGGCGGCGCTTCGCAGCGTGCTGGAGCAGACGGTCCGCGAGTTTGAGTTTGTGATCGTGGATGATGGCTCCCGCGATCGGACGCCGGCGATCCTTGCGGACGCGGCGGCGCAAGACTCGCGGATCCGCGTGATCACGCAGCCGAACCAAGGCGTCGCGGGCTCCCTCAATGCGGGGCTGGCGCAATGCTCAGGGGATCTCGTCTTCCGGATGGATGGGGACGATCGTTCGCTGACGACGCGGTTCGCGGCGCAGATCGCGGCACTGGAACGCTGGCCGGATTGCGTCGCGCTCGGCTCCGCCGTGCTCTTCACCGATCCGGAAGGGCGTCCGACCAAGGTCTATCGGCCTCCGCTCGAACCGTCGGAGATCGAAGCCGAACTCGCCAATGGCAACGGCGGCGCGCTGGTTCACCCAACGGTCGTCTTTCGCCGCGCGGCGCTCGTGGCTTGCGGCGGTTATCGCGAGCAGTACGACTTCGTCGAGGACCTCGACCTTTTTGTCCGGCTGCTCGGGCACGGGACGTTGCGCAATCTCCCCGAGCCCCTCCTCCACTACCGCCAGCATCCTCAGAGCGTGAATCACCGCCTCAGCAATCGCACCGCTCAAGTGGGTGAGATCATCGCCCCGCTTCGCGCGGCCAGGGGCCTGCCGCCGTGGCAGCCGAAGACGACCGGCACCGCCGCCGGCGCCATCCCGCTCGATGAGTGCCGCCGCAAGTGGGCGTTCGAAGCTGCCGAGGGCGGCAACTTCGCCACCGCCCGCGCGAATGCCCTCTCCGCACTGCGACACGGTCCCTTCAACCGCCGGAACTGGGCCTGCCTCCGCTACATCTGGAGCCTCGGTCAGTAGTTGGCGGCCCGCCGCGGTCTTAGCTCCGCACTGGACTTGCACCCGATTCGGGTTTCCAGTGCCGGCCCTTCCGCCATGCCTGCTCCTTCCACCACGCCCAAAAAGATCGGCATGATCTCGCTCGGCTGCGCCAAAAACCTGGTGGACGCGGAGATCATGCTCGGCGGCGTGCTCGCCCGAGGGATGGAAATCACCAGCGACGCCGATGAGGCCGACGTGCTCATCGTGAACACCTGCGCCTTCATCGACTCGGCGAAGGAAGAGTCGATCGAAGCGATCCTCGAGGCGCACAAGGGACGCGGACTGAAGAAACGCGCGGGGCAGAAACTCATCGTCAGCGGGTGCATGGCGCAGCGTTTTTCCAAAGATCTCGCCAGTGAAATGCCCGAGGTCGATGCCTTCATCGGTCTCGACCAGGTCGCCGAGACCGCCGCGATCATCGAGCAAATCTTCGCGCGGCAACCGGGACAATCTTCCATCCCCAATCTTCAATCCTCGATCCCCGCTCAACTCGCCGACGAAAAGTGGGAGCCGCTGAATCTCGTCTCGCGCAAGCCTGTCTATATCCCGGACTGGGACACGCCGCGCTTCCGACTCACTCCGGCGCACACCGCTTTCACGAAGATCGCCGAAGGCTGCAACCATCCGTGCAGCTTCTGTGTCATCCCGCAGATGCGTGGGCGGCATCGCTCGCGCACCGTCGAGAGCGTGGTCAACGAAGTGCGCGGCCTCGTCGCGGAAGGCGTGAAGGAGATCAACCTGATCAGCCAGGACACCACTTACTTCGGCATGGATCAGTGGGCGGAAAAGGCGGGTCCGCGGCAGCAGGTCGATCCGAGCCGCGGCGTGACGCTCGTCCATCTGCTGCAGCAGCTCGATGCGATCGAGGGCGATTTCTGGATCCGCCTGCTCTACACGCATCCGGCGCACTGGAGCGATGAGCTCATCGCCTGCATCGCTGCGTGCAAGAAAGTGGCGCGCTACATCGACATGCCGCTGCAGCACATCCATCCGCGGATGCTCGAGCTGATGAAGCGCGAGACGAGCAGCGAGCACATCGAGACGCTGATCGCGCGCATCCGCGCCGGCGTGCCCGGCATCGCCATCCGCACCACGTTCATCGTCGGCTTTCCCGGAGAGACGGAGGAGGAATTCGAATACCTCCTCGACTTCATTGAGCGCACGCGGTTCGAGCGGCTCGGCATCTTCACCTACTCACAGGAGGAAGGTTCGCGCGCCGCGAAGATGGAAGGCCAGCTCCCGCAGAAGGTGAAGCAGCAGCGGTATAAGAAGGCGATGAAGCTGCAGCAGAAGATCGCGCGTGAAACCGCCGAGGGGCAGATCGGCCGCACCGTGCGTGCGCTGGTCGATGCCCCGACGGTGGCGCGCGGCCAGGTGGACGCGCCGGACATCGACGGTCGCATCCTGCTCACGCGTCCGGCGAAAGTTGGCGAGTTCATCGACGTGGAGATCACTGGCGCGCAGGTGTACGACTTGATCGGCCGTCCGCGGTAAGCGCCCTGTTTTTCCGCTGTCGCACGCGACGCGGGATCAGCTACGCTCCGCGCGCCCGATGCACGCCCCCGGAGAAGCCCAGCACTACCGCGATCTCACCCCGCAGCAGAAGAAGTCCGGCTTCGCCGCGTGGCTCGGATGGATGTTCGACGGGCTGGACATGCACCTCTACACGCTCGTCGCGCTGCCCTTCGTGGCGGAGCTGATGATGCTGCAGCAGGGCAATACACAGGTCTCGGAAAAGGCGTCCTTCATCCAGGCGGCGTTCCTCGTCGGGTGGGCGGTCGGTGGCGCGTTCTTCGGGCGGATCGGCGATGTGCTCGGGCGGAGCAAGGCGCTGGTGCTCTCGATCCTCACCTACGCGTGTTTCACCGGGCTCTCTTTCTTCGCACAAGAGTGGTGGCACCTCATGATCTTCCGCTTCCTCGCCGCGCTCGGCATCGGTGGCGAATGGGCCGTCGGAGCGTCGCTGCTCGCGGAGACATGGCCCCGCGCGTGGCGTCCGTGGCTCGCGGCGATTTTGCAGACCGCGGTGAATTGCGGCGTGCTGCTCGCATGTCTCGCCGGCTTCCTGCTCGCCGACGCGCCGTATCGCGCGATTTTTCTCGTCGGCATCCTGCCGGCGCTCATCACGCTGTGGATCCGCAAAGCAGTGCCGGAACCCGAGGTCTGGGCGAGCGCCCACGAAGAACGGCGCAACGCCGGCGGCATCGGCGCGCTGTTCTCGGGCGAGTTGCGTCGGACGACCTTGATCGTGATCGCGATCTGCGCGCTCGGCCTCACCGCGCACTGGGCGATGATGTTCTGGCATTCGGCGCATCTGCGGTCGCTGGCGAAGCTCGCAGGCTGGACGGCCTCCGCGGAAAATGGGCTTGCGAGCAAGGCGTTGTACCTCCTCATGTTCGGCTCGATCGTCGGCAATTTCCTCGCCGGCTGGATTGCGCGCTCGATCGGTTACGCCCGTGCCATCGGGCTGATGTTCGCCTTCTACTTTGCGATGATGATCGGCGCCTACGGCACTGTGCGCGGTCCCGAGACGGTGCTGATGTGGCTCCCATTTCTCGGTGCGGCGCAGGGTGCGTTTGCGCTCTTCACGATGTGCCTGCCGCCGCTCTTCCCGACGCTCCTGCGCACCACCGGCGCGGGTTTTTGCTACAATATCGGACGAATCGTCGCCGCTGCTGGGACGGTCATCTTTGGCCTGTTCGCGCAAGTCGGCTCCGGCCCGACGGCGATCTGCGATCACCGGCTCGCGCTCTTCTACGCGGCGTTTCTGTTCGTCCCCGCGGCGTTCGTCGCGTGGTTCCTCCTGCCGGAGAACGAGCACATCGCTGCTTCCTGAAGCTCGTTCGCTGGGCAGCGGATCAGCTCAGCCCGAGGCGGCGTAGCACTTTCCGACTGGCCCGGCCCAGCGCTCCGCCACGCCCCTCCCAAGCGCGGCGACGCTCCTGTGCGGCCGTGCGCTTTTCGCGATTCCACGAGTATCCCGCGAACTCCGTGTCGGGCCGGGTCGGGCCGCGGAAGGCCATGATGTAGGCGAAGCGGGGTTCGCCGGAAGTATTCGCCCCCGCGCCGTGGAGGGTCCGCCAGTGATGCACGCTGGCGCTGCCCAGCGGCAGAGGACAGGCGACGGATTGTGCGGGATCGATAGGCGCGATGCATTCGAGCGCCATGATGCGCGGGTCGGAATTTGGGGAGCGATGTTCCAGCACTGGCTGGAGGTGCGTGCCGGGCATGAAGCGCATGCAGCCGTTCGCCTCGGTCACCGTCTGGAGCGGGAGCCAGATGCTGAGTTGCTCGTAAGTGATCCCCGGGTCGTTGCGATGCGCTTCGTCCTGGTGCCACGGGGTCGGGGCGCCGTAGCCCGGCGGCTTCAGGATCGCGTGATCAAACCACCGGACCGTTTCCGGCCCGAGCAACTGCCGCGCAATCGCCAGCGCATTCGCCACCGCCTCGGTCTCCAGCAACTCGGGCGCGAAGTTGGCCGGCTTCAAGAGCTGCGGCAACCTGGCCGGCCGGCCCTCCTCATCGGCGGCTGCGAGGTCGAAGAGCGCGCCGCTTTCCCACCCGACGCGCTCGCGAAAAAGCCGCTCGAATATCCCGCGCATGGCGCTCAACTCGTCCGGGGAAGCAAACTCCGGAATCACGGCGAACCCATTTTCCCGGAATTCGGCAACCTGCTTAGGCGTTAGTGCAGTGATCTTCAATGCCGCGGAGCGGAATATCAGGTCGGCGTCGGGAAGACCAGCGCAATGGAAGCCAGGGTGCACGCGCCCGGGATCTTTAAGTCCCTTTCGCCTTGTCTCCGCCTACCACGAGGGTTTCAACCTTCACCACGCCTTATGATTCGCCGCCGCTTTCTCGCCACTGCCGTCGCTGCTTGCCTCGCTCCGGAGTTTCTCCATGCGCAAGCCGGCCGGCCGCGCCGCGTCCTCCTGCGTTCCTCATGGCAGACCGTGAATATTGGGGACATCGCGCATACGCCCGGCGTGTTGCATCTGCTGGAGAAGCATCTGCCCGAGGTCGAGGTGCGGCTCTGGCCGAGCAAGGTGGACAATGGCGTGGAGGAGATGCTGCTCGCGCGTTTCCCGAAGCTGAAGATCGTGAAAGGCGCGGATGACCTGAAGACCGCCTTCGCGGAGTGCGACTTCCTGTTGCACGGCTCAGGGCCGTCCCTTGTTGGGCAGAAGGATGTGGTGCGCTGGAGCCAGGAGACCGGCAAACCGTACGGGATCTATGGCATCACCTTTTCCGAGCGGGACTCGACCGCGCTCGATGGCGCGTCGGAGGCCGCGATCCGGGAGACCGTGCGCGTGATGAGTGAGGCGAAGTTCGTCTTCTTCCGCGACTCCATGTCGCTCGCGCTGGCGAAACGCAAAGGCTGCACGTCGTGGGTGATGGAATTCGGCCCGGACGGCGCGTTTGCGACGGATCTGCGCGATGACGCGAAGGCGACGGCTTTCCTGAAGGAGCACGGGCTGGAGGAGGGAAAGTTCCTCTGCTGCATCCCGCGGCTGCGTTTCACGCCCTACTGGACGATTCCGGAAAAGAAGGCGGCGATGGATGAGAAGAAGCACGCGCGCAACGAAGCGATGAAGGAGCACGATCTCGCGCCCTTGCGGCAGGCGATCGTGGAGGTGGTGCGGCAGACGCCGCTGAAGGTGCTCGTCTGCCCCGAGGACCAGACGCAGATGCTCGTCGGCAAGGAGATGCTCATGGACAAGCTGCCGGAGGACGTGAAGGCGAAGGTCGTCTGGCGGCCGAACTACTGGCTCACCGGCGAAGCACTGAGCACCTATGTCCGCAGTGCAGGTCTCTTCGGCGCGGAGATGCACTCGCCGATCATGTGCATCGGCGCTGGTATCCCGGCGATCGTCTGCCGGTGGGCAGAGCAGACGAGCAAGGGCATCATGTGGAGGGACATCGGGCTCGGAGAGTGGCTCTTCGATTTGGACAACGAGGCAGAGTTGCAGCGCGTGGTGCCGACAGTGCTGGAGATGGCGAAGGATCCTGCGGCGGCGAAGGCGAAGGCCGCGCAGGGGAAGGCTTTCGTGGAGCAGCGACAGCGGGAGACGATGGCGGTCCTGGCGAAGGTGCTGGCGGGGTAAGGGCACGGCGTCGCTCAGATTCGCGTTGGACTCCGCCGTTCGGCGCGTGACCATGGGCGCACTGTGAATTCCGCCGCCGCTGCTCCATCCCGTCGTCTTCCCTGGTTCCCGCTCATTACCTGCGCGCTCGGTGCGGCGGGGTTGGTCTGGTGTTTCGCGCAGGCCGAGCTCGAGCGGAATCTCAAGTCGTGGATCACCACGGCGATTCCGCTGCTCGTGTTGATCCTGAACTTTCTCTGGTTCCTCGCCTCGTCACGCTTTTCGGGGCGCGCGCGGATCGGCGGCTTTGTGGCCGTGGCCGCGCTGGTCGTGGCCGCACGGCTGGCGTTGCGCGTGGATGGGACCGTGGACGGGACGGGGTTGCCGAAATTTGTCTGGCGCGGGAGTGCGGGTGCCCACGCGAAGCTTGCGAAGGTGGCGCCGGCGCCGGCGGCTTCCGCAGACGATCCGCGGCTCGCGCAGGCAGCGGATGTCCCGCAGTTCTTCGGGGCGAATCGGGACGGCATCATCGGCGGGATTCGTCTGGCGACGGATTGGACGTCGTCGCCGCCGAAGGAACTCTGGCGGCAGCCGATCGGCGCGGGCTGGTCGGCGTATGCCGTGGTCGGCGGTCGCGCTTTCACCCAGGAGCAGCGCGGCGAAGAGGAACTCGTGACCTGCTACGATCTCTTCACTGGCGGGCTGCTCTGGGCGCATGCGGATCAGGCCCGCTTTTTCCAATGGCAGGGCGGCGAAGGCCCGCGGGCGACGCCCACTGTGGATCGCGGCCGCGTCTTCACCTACGGCGCGACGGGCATTCTAAACTGCCTCGACGCGGCGACCGGCCAGCGCGTCTGGACGCACTCCGTGCTCAAGGAGAATCAGCTCGAAAACATCGAGTGGGGCATGAGCACTTCGCCGCTGCTCGTGGACGAGCAGGTGATCGTCACCGGCGGCAAGTCGCCCGGCCCGGTGCTCTTCGCCTACCATCGCGACACGGGCGAGCCGCTGTGGAAAGCGGGTCAGGATTTCGCGAGTTACGCGTCGCCCATCGAGGCCACGCTCGCCGGCCGGCGAGTGATTCTCAGCAACAACGCCGCCGCGCTCGCCGCCTACGATCCCAAGACGGGCGCCACCCTTCTGGAGTATCGCTGGGGCGAAGCCAAGTGGCCAAAGGGCACCCAGCCCGTGGTGCTTTCCGAGGACCGCATTTTCATCTCCGCCGGCTACGGAATGGGTTGCCGGCTCGTGAAAGTAAGCGCTGGCGCGGATGGCACCCTGAGCGCCACCGAGGTCTGGCGCGGGATGCGGATGAAGACGCAGTTCAATAGTGTGACGGCGCGCGAAGGGCACCTCTACGGCCTGGATGACGGACGTCTTGCATGTGTCGAGGTCGCCACCGGGGAGCGGAAGTGGAAAGAGGGCCGCTTCGGCTCCGGCCAAACGCTGCTCGTGGGTGACGTAGTGCTCGTGCAGAGCGAGCCCGGCGCCGTTTTCCTCGCCGCCGCCCAGCCCGATGGCTACCGCGAGCTGGCGAAGCTGCCGGCCCTGAGCAGCAAGACATGGAATTTCCCCACACTCGCCGGACGCTACCTCCTCGTGCGCAACGATCGGGAGGCCGCCTGCTACGAGCTCCCCGTCGCGCCCCAGCCCTGACGCGCCGGGCGGGCGGGGGCCTTCGCGGCAAATACCTTTTGCAGAACGGCTCTCGTCGGGCTACGAACCGTCTCATGCCCGAAGATGACGAGCAGCCAGAGAAAATCTGGGACGAATACGACTGGGAGCGCTTTCTCCAGCAGCAGGACCAGAAGACCGAGAAATACATGGAGCTGCTCGAGAAGTACATCGACCACCCGAACCGTGACCAGATCATCGCCCGGGAGATGGGTTGGTATCACCTCCTCGACAAGGACGCCGAGAAGTGGGTCGAGGAAGTGGAATCGAATTTCGATGAATCCGAGGTGACCGATTTTAGCGGCCAGGGAGGTGAGTTGGAGGGCACGTTCGAAGACGAGGGCGGCTTCGAGCACCCGCTCTACCAGACGTCTTTTGCGCTCACGATGTGGATCGACCAGCTCTTCGAGCAGTATCGCGAGCTTCCCAGCTTCCCTGCGGCGGTGAAGCTCTCCACGCAGGCAGCCGTGGCCAGCGCCAAGCTCGCGGCCGCCCTGAGCGATGACGACGTGGATGAAATCGGGATGACCATCGCCTACCTGAAGCGCGCGCTGAAGGCGATCACCCTGTGTCTGGAAGCCGCTGCCCAACTCCGGCGCGAGATGCGGATCGGCGCAGAGAGCCACGGCGCCCTCAATCAGCGGCTTTTCCAGATTCGGGACGGGATCATCGATCTGATGGGCGCCTACCGGTCCGAATTCCGGCGGCGATACGACGGACAGTGAAAGGGGAAGGTTCGACTTGCGAGGTGGGGAGCTTCCGGCTTTCCAAGCCGGCCCCATTTTCCTCGTGAATAAGCCCGCGGAAGAGCCGTCCAATGCACAGCCGTCGGCGGCCGAAGATGTGCTCGAAGGACCACCCGATCTCGAGCTCGTCGCCCGTTCGCAAGCCGGCGACACCCAAGCTTTCAATGCCCTCGTCACCCGCTATCGCAGCCGCGCCTTTGCCATGACCTACAACATGGTCCGAAATGAACAGGACGCGTGGGATCTCGCCCAGGACGGGTTCCTGAAGGCGTGGAAATCCATCGGCCGCTTTCGCGGGCAGTCCTCCTTTTACACGTGGCTCTATCGCATCCTCATGAATGTGAGCATCGACTGGCTGCGGCGGAAGCACATCGAGGGCGGGACCGAGTTCGACGACCAGATCGGGCTGCGGAATATCGAGCCCGGCGCCGTCACCACCCCGCGCGGCGAGCTGCAGCCGGCGGCGAAACTTTCCGACCAGGAGATCCGCACCCGGATCGATGCCGCGATCGAAAAGCTCTCCGTGGAGCACCGGACCGTGATCGTCATGCGCGAAATCGACGGCCTCGAATATTCCGAGATCGCCGAGCAGGTCGGCTGCTCCATGGGCACCGTGATGTCGCGCCTTTTCTACGCCCGCAAGAAACTCCAATCCATGCTCCGAGACGTCTATGAAAGCATTTGAAGAACAATTCACCGCCTGGGTGGACGGCACACTGACCGGCGAAGAACTCGCCGCCTTCGAACGCGAACTCGCCTCCCGGCCCGACGCCCTCACCGACCGCGCCGCCGCGCAGAAGCTCGGCACATTGCTCCGCACGCAGTCGACCGCTCCGCGGCTGAGCAACCCGGACTTCTTCAATCTGCAGATCATCCAACGCATCGAAGCCGAGCGACCGAAAGCCGAGCGGGCTCCCGTCCGGGCCAAGTCACCATGGTTCTGGTCGCTCCCGCGGCTCGCCATGGCCGGTGCCGGCTGTCTGCTCGTCGCGTTCGTGCTCTTCCGCACGATGATCCCAGTGCAGGCGCCGACCGATTCCGGCGCGCCGTATTTCGCACAAGTCATCGAGAGCTGGCCCGCCGACGACTCGATCTCCGCGACCACCGTCTATACACCGGAGGATAATGTGACCGTCCTCTGGATCGACGGCCTCGACAGCGTGCCTGCGGAATACGCTATCCAGTAGTCGATGCGCCGCCTGCTCGTCCTCCTCTGCCTCGCCGCCCTGGCCCCGTCTGCGGTGGCCGGCGATACCCTCTGGAGCGCGGTGGTGCTGGCTCGGAATGTGGACAAACCGAAGGAAGCGCCGGCGGAATTGCGCGAATTTGCCCCGCGGCTGAAGCGCGTCTTCAACTGCAACCAATTCGAGATCGTCGGGTCCGCGTCGAAGGCGATCGAAGACCGCAAGGAACTCTGGCTCGTGCCGACGCCGAACTTCTGGTTCGGCGTGACCCCGCGCCGCGCCACCTCTGTCGAAGCGCGCGGCGGCTACCTGCTCTCGCTCCAGCTTTTCCAGGACAAGCGCCAGATCGTCGATAGCGACGCCCGCCTCGCTCCCGGCAGCCCGCTCTTCATCCGCGGCCCGGAGTGCAGGAATGGCGGCCAGTTTGTCTTCGTGCTGCAAGTGCAGAAGTGACGCGTGGCGCAGGCTTGATCCGCCGGCAGCCTTCCGGCGACGCTCCGCCGTGCTCCGCAATATCCCCCTGAACCGCTACGCTCTCATCCTCCTCGTGCTCTTCCTCGCGCTGGCGATTCCGCTGGGAATTGCGCCGAGGCATCGGGCGGATTGGGTCCTCGAAAATGTGCTCGTGGTGCTTGCGCTCGCGCTGCTCGCGTGGACGCATCGGCGATGTCCGCTCTCTCGCATCTCCTACACCCTCGTCTTTCTCTTCCTCTGCCTGCACGAAGTGGGCTCGCACTACACCTATGCCGAGGTGCCGTATGATGCGTGGTGGCGCAGCCTCACGGGACATTCCTTCAATTCGCTCTTCGGGTGGGAGCGCAATCACTTCGATCGGCTCGTCCACTTTCTCTACGGCTTCCTGCTCGCTTATCCGTTGCGCGAGCTTTTCCTCCGCATCGCCGATGTGCGCGGCTTCTGGGGTTACTTTCTGCCGCTCGATTTCACGATGTCCACTTCGATGCTCTACGAACTCGTCGAGTGGGCGGCGGCGGAGGGCTTTGGCGGCGAGCTCGGCCAGGCCTATCTCGGCACGCAGGGCGATGTCTGGGACGCGCACAAGGACATGGCGCTCGCCAGTCTCGGAGCGATGCTGGCCATGGCGGTCACGGCCTTGATCGTCTGGCGCCACCAGCGCGACTTTGCCCGCGAGTGGGCGGAGAGCCTGCGGGTGAAACGTCGCGAGCCGCTCGGCGAGGAAGAGCTCGCGCGGCTGCGAAGCCGCTAGCCGCGCAGAGCGGTCACTCCACCTCGATCACCAGCGCCGTCGTATTGTCGCGTCCGGCGCGGGAGAGGGATTCCTGCACGAGGCGGTGCGCGGGCGGGAGTTCGGCGAGGGCTGGTTCCGGCGTGCGGAGGAATTCGGCGAGCTGCGCGTCGAAGAGCCCTTCCACCAGTCCATCGGTGCAGAGGAGAAAACGATCGCCGGGCTCGCAGGCGACCGAGCCAACTTGCGGATCGACGAACTGATGCCCGGCGCCGAGCGCCTTGCCGATGGCGTTCTTGCGCGGATGCCGGCGGGCTTCGTATTCGTTGATTTGCCCCGTGCGGAGGAGCCAGCCGACGTGCGAGTCGTCCTTGCTCAGCTGCCGCAGTCCCGTCTCGCCGGCGGGCAGGTAGTAGATCCGGCTGTCGCCGATGTGCGCCCAGTAGAGCCACTCCGGCGTGAACCAGCAGAGGCTCAGGGTCGCGCCCATGCCGGAGCATTCGTCGTAGCTGTTGCCGAGGAAGGTCAGAGCCCGGTGGATTTGGTCGAAGAGCTCTTCGAGCACGTCCGCGAAACCCGCCTCGAGCCCGCGCGCCGATTGCCGGAAGGACCGCGGGAGCAGGCGCGTGATCTTTTCCACGCTGATCTTGCTGGCGAACTCCCCCGCGAGCTCGCCACCCATGCCGTCGCTCACGGCGAAGACGCAATCCGCCGCGTCGAGCGAGGTCTCACCGATCTTGCCGAGATACTGCACTTCGCGGCCATCGAAGCGCAGACCGAGGAAGGAGTCTTCGTTGTTTTTGCGGACGTGGCCGCGGTCGGAAAGGCCGGACCAGCGCAGGATGCGAGGTCGGGGGGGATCAGTGGGCTGGGGCATCCGGGGCAGACTCAAAGCCGGGCAGGATCGTGGCGAATTCAAAATCGATGAGGCAGAAGCGCCCGTCGGACTGCCGATACGTGACGTTGCGGATATTCGCATCGTCGTGCCGCACGCCGTAGGGCGCGAGTTCGGCGAAGAGCTCCCGCTCGCGCTTTTCATCGAGATGCTCCACGCGGCCGCCGCAGTTTGTGGTCACGATGGTGAGCCGCTCGGGGTCGGCCTCGAGCAGCCGCGGGACAAACGGACACGCGCGCGCTTCGAGATGCTTGAGCACCTTCACCTCGGTGGCAAAGCGCTCCTTTGCCTTCGGCCCGCGAAAGGTCTTATGCACCCGACCGTCGTAGCCGATGCGGACCGTGGCCCGGAGCGTGTCCTTCACTTGTTGCATGAGACTGCGAGAATCGCGTGGTGCACGGGCAGAGCAAGCGCAGACCGACGGGCTCTTCGTCCGCGCTTTTTCGATTGCCGCACCCGGATGGCGAGGACTATCACGACAGGCCTATGGAAAGCGTGTGTCGTCTCCGGTTCGGCGTCTGCATTGCGGTGGGGCTCGTGATGCTTGCTGCCTCCGGGCAGGTCCGCGCGGAGCTGGCGGCAGTGCTCGTGGAGAAGGAAAAGCTCGTCGAGGCTCAGATGCGCGGCCAGCCGTGGAAGGAGGCCGCGATCGGGCTCGAGCTCGCGACCCGCGAGAAAGTGCGAACTGGTGAATACAGCCGGGCTGCGGTGCGTTTCGCCGATCTCAGCATGCTGCGGCTCGATGAACTCGTGGAAGTGGAGATCGCTGTGCCGGCGGGCAGTGCGGAGAAGACAATCGATCAGAAGCGCGGAAACTCATACTTCTTCAGCCGCGACATTCCCGAAGACGTGAAGATTCGCACCGCGGCGACGAATGGAGCGTTGCGCGGGACGGAGTTTGCGTTGCGTGTCGCGGGCAATGGCAAGACGACGATCGCGATGTTTGAAGGTGCGGTGGAGCTGAGCAATCCGCAGGGCCGGCTGCTCGTGCGCAGTGGCGAAGTGGCCGAAGTCGAAGTCGGTGGCGCGCCCCGGCGCACGTCGGTGATCGAGGCGGCGAGTCTGATCCAATGGTGCCTGTATTATCCGGCGGTGCTCGAACCTGGCGCGATGGGTCCGGCAGGTTCGGCAGCGATGGCAGCTTATGCCGCGGGCGATCTGCCGGGTGCGCTCGAGAGCCTGCGTGGGGGAGAAGCGAATGCCGTGACGCGCGCCGCGGTGATTCTTTCCTCCGGGCAGGTCGAGCGCGCGCGAGCGGAACTCCGCCGCGTGCCGCCAAGTGATTCACGCCGCCGCGCGCTCGAGCGCATGATCGCGGCGGTGCAGGGCCGCGACGTGAGTGCGTTGGGCGAGCCCTCTACGGCGAGTGACTGGCTCGCGGAATCCTACGCCCGCCAGGCGCGGCACGATCTGGAAGGTGCGCGCACCGCCGCGCGCCGGGCGACGGAGATTTCTCCCGGGTTCGGCTTCGCGTGGGCGCGGCTGGGCGAGCTGGAGTTTTCCTTCGGGCGCATCAAACCCGCGATGCAGATGGCCGAGCGCGCTCTCGAGCTCGCGCCGAAACACGCGCAGGCCCACGCGCTGCAAGGCTTCCTGCTCGCCGCGGAAAATCGTCACGGCGCAGCGCGGCGGTGCTTCGACGAAGCGATCGCGCTCGACCCCGCGCTCGGCAATGCGTGGCTCGGCCGCGGGCTCGTCGCGATCCGGCAGGGCGACGACATCGGAGGCCGCCGTGATCTCCAGACGGCCGCCGTGCTCGAGCCGCGTCGCTCGACGCTGCGCAGCTATCTCGGCAAGGCCATGAGCCAGACGGGCCACGACGCGCCGGCGAATGTCGAACTCGCCCGCGCCGCCGAACTCGATCCCGCCGATCCCACGCCGCCGCTCTACACCGCCATCCAGCGCAAGCAGGAGAACCGCTACAACGAAGCCATCGCCGCGCTGGAACATTCGCTCGAGCTGAATGACAACCGCCGCGTCTATCGCTCGCAGTTCCTGCTCGATCAGGATCTCGCGATCCGCGGCGCGAACCTCGCGGCGATCTACCAGAATGCCGGCCTCGAAGCGCAGAGCCTGCGCGAAGCCGCGCGCGCCGTGGACAGCGACTACCGCAGCGCGCCGGCGCACCTTTTCCTCGCGAACAGCTACAACGCCCTGCGCGACCCGAACCGCATCCTGCTCCGCTACGAGTCCGCGTGGTTCAATGAACTGCTCCTCGCGAACCTGCTCTCGCCCGTCGGCGGCGGACCGCTCTCGCAGTTCGTCTCCGAGCAGGAGTACTCGAAGTTCTTTGCGAAGGACGGGCTCGGGATCAGTTCGGTCACCGAGTATCGCAGCGACGGCCAGTTCCGCACCACAGCCTCGCAGTTCGGCACGAGCGGGAATCTGAGCTACGCGCTCGACGCGGAATATTTTTACGACGATGGCTACCGGCCGAACAACGAGGTCTCGCGCTTCGAAGCCTACGGCACCTTCAAGCTCCAGCTCGGTCTGCAGGACACCGTCTTCCTGCAGGTGAAATACCAGGACTTCTCGAGCGGCGATCTCTTTCAACGCTACAACCCGCGTGAAGTGGAGCGCGTCGTGAGATCCAATGGCGCGGTCGAGAAAAACACCGCGGCGCAGAGTTTCGACTTCCGGGAAAAGCAGGAGCCCGGACTGCTCCTCGGCGGCTGGCGCCACGAGTGGAGCCCCGGGCAGCAGACGCTGCTCCTGGTCGGCCGGCTGGCGAGCGACGACGCGCTGCGGATCGATGACGAGAGCCTGCCCTTGATTGGGCGCGACGCCTTTGGACGGATCCCGGAAAAGGTCGCCATCGGGATTGACTCAGGGACCGCCGAGCGCGATGCGGCGTTCTTCGATCTGTTCCGCCCGCTGCGGGGCGGCGCGCCGATCTTCGATAGCAAGACCCGCCGCTGGGATCTGGAAAGCAGCCAGCGCTTTGAGACGTGGACTGCGGAGCTGCAGCATCTGGCGACCTTCGGACCGATGACGCTGATCGTCGGCGGGCGCTACCAGCGCGGCGAATACGAAGCGGAATCGCGGCTGCGGAATTTCCGGAGCGACGATGGTGCGGACGTCGGAAACTCCGTGGCCTTCGAGACCCTCGATCTGCGCCAGAGGGTGTCGGCGGATTTCGATCGCTTGAATTTTTACCTCTACGATATCTGGCGGCCGGCGCGGTGGCTGAGCCTCACCGCGGGGATCGCGTACGATCGCGTGGAGTATCCGACGAATACCGTGAGCCCACCGATCGGCGAGGGGACGACGACGGTGGATGAAGTGTCGCCGAAGTTTGGGCTGATCGCGCAGCCGTGGACGGGCGCGACGCTGCGGGGCGCGTACACCGAGGCGCTCAGCGGCGCGAGCTTCGACGAAAGTGTGCGCCTCGAGCCGACGCAGGTCGCGGGCTTCCTCCAGAGCACGCGCTCGCTGGTCTCGGAATCCTACGTCGGCTCCGTGCCGGGCAGCCGCATCCGGATCGCCAGCGTGAGCCTGGAGCAGAAGCTCCCGAGCCGCACCTACCTCGGCGTGGAATATCAGGTGATGCATCAGGAGTTCGACCGCGCGCTCGGGGCGATCGATAGCTTCGACTACGTCGGCACGACGCTCGCGAATCTCCCTTCCTCGATCGCGGAGGAAAATCGCTACCGCGAGGATACGCTCCACGCGTCGGTCGCGCAGCTCCTCGGCGACCGGTGGTCGATCGGTGCGGACTATCGCTACACCCGCGCGCAATTGCGGCAGGAGTGGGGCGGATTCCGCGCTGCGCTGTCGGCGGGCCTGGAGAGCTCGAGCGCGACGCCCGGCAGCCTTGAGCGGCTCGCGCGCGACGGCATCCGGCAGTTCGAAGCCGACCTGCACCGGCTCCAGCTCTACGCGATCTACCAGCATCCCTGCGGATTCTTCGCGCGGGCGGATGCAAACTGGTATCGGCAGGATCCCCATCACGAAGCGCGGCGGGTCGATTTCACAGCCGCGGATGCCGGCACCGGCCGCGCGCGGGTGCGCGTCTCGCCGGAGGGGCCGCTGGGCGACGAGTTCTGGCAGTTCGATGTCACGGCGGGCTACCGCTTTCTGCGCAACCAATGCGAAGTGAGCGTCGGCGTGCTCAACCTCACGGACGACGACTACCGGCTCGATCCGCTCACCTCCTACGCGGAGCTGCCGCGCGAGCGCACGGTCTTCCTGCGCTGTCGGTTGAATTTTTAGTCGCGGGCGAGTCCTGCGCTCTTGTCGATGCCTCAGCCAGCCCCGCCCGCCGCAGTCCCGACGCGCTCGCGTCGGCGCCGGGTGGCGATGGCCCTGGCGAGTGCCGGCGGCGCGGTGGGGGTCGCGGCGCTCGGGTGGGTGCTGATGTCGGTGTCGGTCTCCGAGAGTTCGGAGGAGAGGAAGAAGCCACAGCTCGGGTGGACCGTCGCGGCGGCGGGCGACGCGCTGGCGCGGCTGAGTTACGATTTGCTCTTCGTCCTCCGCGGCGCGGGTGAAGAGCCGGGAGCGCGCATCGTCTTTCTCGATGAAAGTGCCGGAACCGAGCTCGGGCAGACGGACGAAGTCTGGGATCGCTCCGTCCATACGAAGCTGGTCCGGCGGCTCACCCGGGAAGGCGCCCGCGCCGTCGTCTTCGACATCGTCTTCCGCGGCCCGTCCAAAGACCCCGCGGTGGACGCCGAATTTGCCGAGGCGATCGCGGAAAATGGGCGCGTCTTCCTCGCCGCCGCCCTCGAGACCGAAGCTGGCGTCAATGCCCGACAGCAGCGGGTGGAGCCACCACCGCCAGCGCTGCGCCGGGCCGCGGCCGGCTGGGGGCTGATCACGTTTCGACCCATCGATCCCGACCATGGGGTGCGCCGGATCTATGCCGGAACGGATCAGGTCCCCTCGCTGACCTGGCGCGCCGCGCAGTTCCTGGGCGCGAAGCTGCCGGCGACTTCGGAGGCGCGGGCGCACCAGCGCTGGCTGAACTACTACGGCCCCGCAAATTCCTTTCCGAACATCGGCTACGACCGCGCGCTCTCCGAGGATGAGGTGCCACCGGGCTTTTTCCGCGACCAGATCGTCTGCATCGGTGGGCGTCCGACGCTCGGGTCGCTGGGGCTGGGGAAAGACGAGTTCCGCACGCCCTACGGGCTCTTCGGCGAGCAGTTCATCACTGGCGTGGAGATTCACGCCACCACGCTCATGAATCTCCTGCGGGGGGAATGGCTGCGCCGCCTCACTCCGGGGCAGGAACTCGCGATCGTGCTTTGCAGCGGCCTGCTCCTCGGCGGCGGGCTGCCCTGGTTGCGGCCCACGCTCGCCACCGGTGCGGCGCTGGCTGCGGCCGCGGCGACGCTCGTGGCGGCGATGGTGCTTTTTAATCACGAGCAGCTCTGGTTTCCGTGGCTGGTCCCGGCCGGCCTGCAGTCGTTCACCGCTCTGGGCTGGGCCGTGGGCGCGCGTTACTTCGTCGAGGAGCGCCGGCGCCGGAAGTTGCTCGAGGCGTTCGGTCGCTATCTGTCGCCGCAGATGGCTGGGCGGATTGCCGACGAGGATTTCGACCTCACGCCCGGAGGGAAGGAGGTGACCGCCACGGTCATGTTCACCGATCTCGAAAACTACTGCGGGCTCTGCGAGAAGATCGAGGAGCCGCAGGGCATCGCCCGCCTTCTGAATACCTACTTCACGCGCACCATCGGCCACATCCTCGACAGCGACGGCACGGTCATCAAATACATGGGGGACTCGGTACAGGCCGTCTGGGGCACGCCGCTCCCGGATGCCGGCCAGGCGCGGAAAGCCGTGCGGGCGGCGTGGCGTCTGCACACGGCGTCGCTCGAGGCCTGCGAAGGGCACTCGCTGCGCACCCGCATCGGGCTCCACTCCGGCGCCGTGCTCGCGGGCAATCTCGGTTCGGCGGAACGCTTCGACTTTGCCGTGATCGGCGGCCCGGTGAATCTCGCGTCGCGCTTCGAGGGGCTGAACAAATACCTCGGCACCGACATTCTCGTCTCCGAAAGCGTGCGCGCGGAGCTCGACGGCGAATTCGATACGCGGCCGCTCGGCCTCTTCCGGGTCGCGGGCACGAAGATCGCGCAGTCGATCCACGAGGTGCTCGGCCCGAGCGAAGGCGCGCCAGCCCGCCCCTGGCTGGGCCCGTTCGCGGCGGGACTGGCGGCTTTCCAGCGCGGCGACCTCGACGCCGCCGAGCGCGCACTGCAGGCGGCTTCGGAGGCGCGTCCGGGCGGCGATCGTCCGGCTCAATTTCTCCTCGCCGAGATCGCTGCGCTGCGTCGCGCCGGATTGCCCGCGGATTGGGCCGGCGTGGTGGATGTGGCGCGCAAGTGATCGCATTTCCCCGCCGCGATGTCCCCCGTGGCAAACCGGACGTTTGCGCTTGCTATCGCTACCGTCGGTTGCGCATGAATTCCCGCATGCGGAGAGCCAAGTTACTGGTGATTGTTTTCCTCATGGTGTCACTCTGCACACCGCCGACCGCGTCGGCGCTCACCGGACGGGTCGTTCTACCTCATAAATTGACGCCCGCATCCACCGACGAGGGCCACGGCTACCTGCTTGTCCGCCACAAGAGCGCCAGCCCCGCTCCACCCGCGACCACCTTCACGATCAGCGACGGCGCAAAGACCGTTGGCCCCTATTCCGTGAAGGCCGCGAGTGCGACTGTCGGGATGTTGAAACGTTCCATCCCCTACACCCTCGTATTTTCCGCGCCCGGTCACCGGCCTCCGGCGTCCATCCTCGTCACCCCCGTCGCGGATCAGACCACCATCGTGGTCGTCGAGTATGTCCCTTGAAAGCCTCATGAAAAATCCCGCTGAGCCGAATGCGCCGCGCGCCGCGGAAAAGTCAGTCGCTGGGCTGTGGACGACCCGCCTCCTCCTGCTCCTGGTCGCCTTCGCGCTCGGAGGCTGCGCCACTTCGCTGTGCCCGGTCCAGGGCCGCATCGGAGAGAAGCGATATTGCCGGGCGCCAGCGCTGAAAAAGAATCAAGGCGCCATCGCCGTCTTCCTTCAGGATCGACACGCCCCGCCCACGGAATGGCGGCTGATCACTGAGACGGGCCCGGAAAGGGACTGGCTCCCGGTGGAAGAGACTTACCGTCCTGGTTGCGAAATTGAGAAGAATGCCCAGCCTTACGGCATCGAGTTCAAGCTCTGCCATCCCACCATCGGCGTCTGCGCCCCGGAGGTGCGGACGATCACCCTGCTCGAGGAGCAAATCCTCGAGGTGCCAATCGTTTACGGACCGGCGGGCGTTCGCGCCGGCCGCTCGCGTTAAACTCTGCGAGTCGCTGCCAACCGCTCCGTGGCATTCATCTTGCGGTTGCAAATTTGGCACTCCGTCTGCTCAGATGTGAGACGCGCCGAAATCCCTGTTCTAACCGGGCCAAACTAACCACTCCGCGGGCGTAAATGGCGCAGCCCGCTCAAAAATAGACACCACACACCACCGACAACATGGCGAAGTACAAACTGGAATACATCTGGCTCGACGGCTACGAGCCCGTCGCGAACCTCCGCGGCAAAACCCTCGTCAAGGATTTCGACAGCTTCCCCAAGCTCGAAAAACTCCCAAATTGGGGCTTTGACGGCAGCTCCACCCGACAAGCGGAAGGCAAGAGTTCCGATTGCGTCCTCAAGCCCGTCGCCGTGTATCCCGACCCCACCAAGACCAATGGCGCCCTCGTCCTCTGCGAAGTCTATCTCCCGGATGGCAAACCGCACCCGACCAATGCCCGCGCGACCATTCTGGACGATCCCGGCACCTGGTTCGGCTTCGAGCAGGAGTATTTCCTCTATCAGGACGGCGCACCGCTCGGCTTCCCCGGCGGCGGCGGCTTCCCGGCCGAGGGCCAGGGCCGCTACTACTGCGGCGTTGGCTACAGCGCCATGGGCGATATCGCTCGCGAAATCGTCGATACCCACCTGGACCTCTGTCTTGCCGCAGGCGTGAACCACGAGGGCATCAACGCCGAGGTCGCCAAGGGCCAGTGGGAATTCCAAATCTTCGGCAAAGGCTCCAAGAAAGCCGCTGACGAAATGTGGATCGCCCGCTACCTCCTCAACCGCCTCTGCGAAAAATACGGCGTGGACGTGAACTACCACTGCAAGCCGCTCGGCAAAGACGTGGACTGGAACGGCTCCGGCATGCACTCGAACTTCTCGACCAAGTTCATGCGCGAAGTCGGCGGCAAGGAATACTTCGAGGCCCTCATGGCCGCCTTCGACAAGTACAAGAACGAGCACATCGCCGTTTATGGCCCGGACAATCACTTGCGCCTCACTGGCCTCCACGAGACGCAGTCTATCGACAAGTTCAACTACGGCGTCGCCAACCGCGGCGCCTCCGTGCGTGTCCCGCACAGCTTCGTGAACAACGGCTACAAGGGCTACCTCGAAGACCGCCGTCCGAACTCCCAGGGCGACCCCTACAAGATCGCCAGCCGCATCCTGCAGACCATCGCCACCGTCCCGACCAAGGGCGGCGGCGCGAAGAAAAAGTAACACCTCAACCCGGGGGGCCACGGGGCTCTCGCAGTTCATCTGAGACGCCGTCCCACCCACGTGGGGCGGCGTTTCTTTTTTCCAGGGGTGGAAAGTGGTCCGCCCGTCGAAGTTCGGTCGAGTCGCTTTTCCCTTCCTGCTGTCCTCCCGAACCCGCCCGCCTGAATCCTGCGATGAAGTTGACCACAGAGACCCGGTGGCAGAGAGAAGGAAGGATCCGGGGGAGATCTGAAACATCGCCACTGCTTCACCTCCCGGATGAGGGTCATCGCTTGCGCAAGCCCATGCCTCTGTGCCCATCGTCCCTCTGCGGTTTCATCCCATCGCCGTCTTCAGCGTCATCCGCCTCTGCATCGGATGTCACCTGCCAGCGTGAGCGGGAAGCAATCCTTCCGAAGGGGGGCGCTCCTTTCTCAATGGCTCCTGCTCAGGGTCACGCAGCCTCACCAGGCTCAGGGAGTCGGGATACTTCTTCCGCAGGATCGTGATCCCTTCGCGGGTCGCCGGTCATTGGGCGGCAGCTTTGCGGAAGACATTCGTGTAAAAGCCGCGCAGCAGCATCACGATGCGCGCGTAGATCTCCGTGCCGAAACCATCCAATGGCAGACAGCCTCCTTCCCGCTGCTCAAGGGCCTCGCCGAGGAAGCCCTTTCCAACCGGGTTCCAGGCGATTCTCGCGCGGACCAGGCCCGCCCCGCTGGTTGGGGCTACGACGCGAGCCCGAAGTGCCGGTAAGCGGCAAAGACGATCGGCTTTGCCCACTGCGGGGTGTCCCCCAGGCGGTCAGCGGGCGGGAAAGTGAGTCGCTGGCCTTCGATGGCCAGAACCAGCCGGGGCTCTGGCGGGATGCCAGTCGTCGGGTCGCGCTCCACGGAATTGTCGTAAATCCGCAGCTCGGTAACGTGCGGAAGGAGTCGGATGAGATTGGCGTGGCTGCCGACCCAACGCCGTCGGATGTCGCTTTCGGGAATATCGTGCCCGCCTTTCTGCACCCGCGCCGCGACGCGCCGGAGGTGGAGTTCGACGCTCTCCAGCCCGGCGAACCAGATGCGGATGATCGCGCCGTGGGTCGCTGCTTCCGCCAGCAGACGGGTGATCGTTTCGCCGCCGAGGGTGGTCTCGAAGGTGAACGCGGAGCCATTGGCGATGGCGGCCTCCAGCCGTCGCTTGCCCTCCTGCCAGGCAAAGGCGTTGGCGTCCCGCTGCTTCAACCCGGGGCTGTCCGCCATCGCGGTGCGGGCGACCTCGTCGGGATTGAAGTATTCGGCACCGTTCTCGCGCAAGTATGCGCCGCCGATGCTGCTTTTTCCGGCGCCGTTCACTCCGGCTAGGACGGTGATCTCCGCTCGCCGGGAAAGGGAAGGGGAGGGCGCTCCCTTCCTAGCCGCCATGAGCGGCCTTGGCTGCATTCACCGCCGATTTTCCCAGGCCAGTTGGCGTGGCATGGAAGAGTTTGGCGACACCCCGTTTGGCAGCGGGCGCATTCATCCGGGAGACCATCGCGTCGAATTGGGAGGTGAGCGCCTCAAGCGGGGCGGTGCGCGCCTGCTGAAGCTCCAAATACTGCTCCATGGGAAGGAGGACAAACTCCGCCCGCTGGTGACGGGTGATGGCCAGCGCACCTTTCATGGCCTTTAGGCTCACTTCGCCGAAATTGTTTTTCAGGTCGCTGGCGGTGACGGTCGGTAGGCTGGAGATCGCCGCAGAGCGTCGGTTCGGCTGCGAGTTTTCAAGAGTCTGAGGCATATTAGATAGATTGGCATTTGTAGCCATTTTGTCCAGATTAAGTTCCTCCATCCCACTCGGCCCCCGTGGTCCCCCACGGGTAATCGCCGAAGGCAGGCTCGGCCCCCGTTTTTGACTCACCTATGGCTCCATCCAATTTCCATTCCGTCGGGTTCAAGCAGCCCATCCGCTCGCGCTCGATCCGAGCCTGAGAGGGTTGGCGGGGGCGGCCGAGGCCGCAGGGGAACCGGGCGAGGTGACGCTGGCGCTGGTCCGCTGAGCTTACTTCTGCCGGCCGAATTCCGCGCCGCGGGCTTCGATGAGCTTGCCGACGAAGCCGGTGTGATACTTCCCGCGGATGAAATCCGGGTCGTGCATGATGGCCTGCTGGAAGGGGATGGTGGTCTTCACTCCGCGGATGATGTACTCGCCGAGCGCGCGGCGCATGCGCTCGATGGCGTGCTCTCGGGTGGTGCCCATGCCGATCACTTTCGCGATCATGGAGTCGTAATGTGGCGGCACGGTGTAGCCGGCGTAGGCGTGGGAATCGATGCGGATGCCGCGGCCGCCGGGAGCGTAGTAGAGCTCAATGCGGCCGGGGCAGGGTTGGAAGTTGTTGAAGGGGTCCTCGGCGTTGATGCGGCACTCGATGGCGTGATACTTCCTCACCGCGTCGTGCATCCAGTGGGAGAGCGGCTCGCCGGCGGCGATCTTGATCTGCTCCTTCACGAGGTCCACGCCGTAGGCTTCCTCGGTGATGCAGTGCTCCACCTGGATGCGCGTATTCATCTCCATGAAGAAGTAGTTCCCCTTGTCGTCCATGAGGCACTCGATGGTGCCCGCGCCGACGTAGCCCACTTCCCGCGCGAGCCGCACGCAATCCGCCCCCATCTTTTCGCGCAACTCGTCGGTCATGATCGGCGACGGCGTTTCTTCGATGATCTTCTGATTGCGCCGCTGCAGCGAGCAATCGCGTTCGCCGAGGTGCACGACCGCGCCGTGGCTGTCCGCCATGATCTGGAATTCGATATGGTGCGGATTCTCGATCAGCTTCTCGATGTACACGCCCGCGTTGCCGAAGGCCTTCTCCGCCTCCGCCCGCGCGGCGTGGAAGCCCTGCACGAGCGATCCATCATTGTGCGCCGGTCGCATCCCGCGCCCGCCGCCGCCCGCCGTCGCCTTGATCATCACCGGATAGCCGATCTGCCGCGCGATCTTCCGCGCGTCCTTCTCGGTCTCGACGATGCCCTCGGAGCCGGGCGTGATCGGCATGCCCGCGCGCTTCGCCGTTTCGCGCGCGGTGTTCTTGTCGCCCATCGCGCGGATCGCCGCGGGCGGTGGCCCGATGAATTTGATATTGCAGCTCTCGCAGACTTCCGCGAAGTGCGCATTCTCGCTCAGGAATCCGTAGCCGGGGTGAATCGCATCCACATCGCCGATCTCCGCCGCACTCACGATGCGATCGATCTTCAGGTAGCTCTGGCTGCTCGGTGCCGGCCCGATGCAGATCGCTTCATCGGCGAGCTGCACATGCAGGGAGTCCACGTCCGGCTCCGAATAGACGGCCAGCGTCTTGATGCCGAGTTCCTTGCAGGCACGGATGACGCGCAGGGCGATTTCTCCGCGGTTGGCGATGAGGACCTTGTTAAACATCGAAGCAGTTGAGAGTTGAGGATTGAGGGTGGAGAGCCGGGTGATCTGAGCCTTGCGCCGCGTCAAAGTCGGCGCGGCACTCAACTCTCAACAACCAACTCTCAACGGCATTTACTTCAGCCGGAAGAGCACCTCGCCGTACTGCACCGGCTTGCCATTCTCCGCCACGATCTCGGCGACGATCCCGCGGCACTCGGCCTTGATTTCGTTCATCACCTTCATCGCTTCGATGATGCACACGACGGTGTCTTCCGTCACTTCCTGGCCGACGGAGACAAAAGAGCCGGACTCCGGCGAAGGGGAGGAGTAGTACGTGCCAACCATCGGCGAAGTGATCTCACGGAGGTCCGCCGCGGAGTTCGTTGCAGCGGAGGTGCTCGCGGCGGGAGCCGCTGCCGGAGCCGGGGCCTGCAAGTACGTCACGGGCCCGGGGGTGTTGACGACCGGTTGAAAATCGGTGCCCTTCTTTAGCGTGATCTTGAAGCCTTCCTTCTCCATCTTGAAGACGGAGAGATCGTTTTTCTTCATCAGAGCGATCAGCTCTTTGATTTCTTTTAAGTCCAATGGGTCGGATGCGTGGGGTTGAGCGAAGGGCGGATGCTACGCGCCGTCTCGGAAATGCGTCAAGCGTCGCGGGTCACGCAGTCGGCGTGGGGCAAAAGTGGCCAACGGAACCGGTCTTCCGGATCCCAGCGGTGGTTGCTGGCGCCGAAGGAGGCGCCCGGCGCCGGCAACACTCTGCCACCATCGGCGCAGCGTGAGCGCGATTGGCGGGGCCATTTCCCCTTCCGCCTTCACTTTCAATTTCCGCTGCGCATCGCCTCCACCTTCGCCCGCACCGCCGGGTCCATCTTCACCAGCTCCGGCCACGAGCGCGTGTAACCTTCCGTCGGCAGCTTGCGCGTTGCGTCGATGCCCATGTGGGAGCCGATGCACGCGGTGCTTTGGGCGTGGTCGAGGGCGTCGCACGGGCTTTTAACGAAGGTCGTGTCGCGCTGCGGATCGGTGTTCGCGCAGAGGCGGAAGAGCACCTCGCTGGTGTTATGCACGTCGCAGTCGTCATCCACGACGACGATATATTTGGAGAACATCATCTGCCCCATGCCCCAGAGGCCGTGCATGATTTTGTAGGCCTGCCACGCGTACTGTTTGCGGATCGAGACGAAGACGAGGTTGTGAAAAACGCCTTCCGCCGGGAGCGCCATATCGACGATCTCGGGAAAGTTCATTTTGAAGATCGGCAGGAAGATGCGGACGCTCGCGTCGCCCATGTAAAAGTCTTCCATCGGCGGAATCCCGACGATGGTCGCGGGATAGACGGCGTCTTTCCGGTGCGTGATCGCGGTGAGGTGAAAGACGGGGTAGTCATCGACCGGCGTGTAGAATCCGGTGTGGTCGCCGAACGGTCCCTCCGCCCGTAGCTCTCCGGGCTGCACGTAGCCTTCGAGCACGAAATCGACGTCCGCAGGAACCTCTAGATCGACGGTCTCGCACTTCACGAGGGAGACGGATTTCTTCCGCAGAAAGCCGGCGAAGAGGATCTCGTCGAGGCCATCCGGAAGCGGCGCGGTGGCGGCGAAAGTGTAAGCCGGATCGCCGCCGATCGTCACTGCGACGGGCATGCGCTCACCGCGTTCGTAGTAACGTTTGCCATGGCGCGCACCGACTTTGTGGACCTGCCAGTGCATTCCCGCCGTGCGCTTGTCGAAGACCTGCATCCGATACATGCCGACGTTGCGCTCGCCGGTATCCGGGTCGCGCGTGTGGACGTTCGGCAGCGTGATGAAACGCCCGCCATCCTTGGGCCAGCATTGCAGGATGGGGAGGTTGAGGAGGGTGGGGAGAGAGGCTGGAGGCTGGATCCTGGATTCTGGATGGGGGCCGGCGGCGGCGCGCGGATCGAGCCTCGAGTCTCCAGCATCGAGGATCTTCACCACCTCCTTGCACGGCCCGCTTCGCACGTGTTTCGGTCGCGCGTGCAGCAGGTCGAGGCCTTGTAGCGCGAGCTTCCAGGCGGACTTCAGATTCGTTGGCGGCTTCGCCTTTAAAATGAGCTGCATCTGCTCCGCGATCTCCGCGACATCGCCGACGCCGAGGGCGAGCGCCATGCGACGCACCGACCCCATGGTGTTGATCGCCAGAGGGAAGGATGACGCGACGCCGTGAACCGTCGGCTTTTCAAAGAGCAGCGCCTTGCCGCCGCCCGGCGCCTTCATCTCACGATCAGCGATCTCAGTGATCTCGAGTTCTGTCGCGACCGGCACAGAGATGCGCCGCAACTCACCCGCGTGGTCGAGCGCTGTGAGGAAGTCGCGGAAGGAGCCGAAAGCCATATGTCAATCCGCGGCACCCAAGCTCGCGCGAATCTGTCCGCGAAAGGCCGAGCATTGCGCAAAGGCGGCGCGCGCTTCCTGTTCGGTCACTGCTTCACCGGGGTAGCGGATGTCCACCGCGTAGGCGCTCAGATCCTTAAACGTGTCGCGCCATGACGCCCACAGCGGTTCGAGCGGCTCGATCAGCGCGAGGAGCGCGCGAAGATCGTGGGTACGTGGAAAAGGAATGAGCGCTTCGCTCAACCGCGCCTTGAGATACTTTTCGAGGCACTGCTGGCAATGAAAGCACGCCGCGGCCGGTTCCGGTCCGGGCAGAGCGAGAAGTTTCGCGATGGCGCGAAAGTCCTCCTCCGCTTTGGCGACCCATTCAGCGGTGAGCGGCGTCATAGAGCACTTC
>JANPIS010000582.1:0-3090 GCA_031425095.1 Chthoniobacteraceae bacterium | reverse complement strand
ACGTGATCGCCGACGATGTCTTTCGCGTGGCTGATGAGGCGCCACCCATCTTTCCACACCGGCACCTGCTGCCACGTGCGGACGACACACGCGGCGAGCGCCAGGCCCGTGAGCACGGCAAGCGGCACGCGCAGGCTCGGTCGGCGCTCGAGCAACTCCGCGCCGAGCCACGCGAGGATCGTGAAGATGCCGAGCAACGAGACGTAGGTGTAGCGGTCGGCCATCGATTGCGCGCCGACCTGCATAAGGCCGATCACCGGCACGAGCGTGCCGAGATACCAGCACCAACCGAAAAGGAGCCACGGGCGACGCTCGCGCTCCCGCCAGGCGAGAAAACTGAGCGCGCCGAAGAGCACCGCCGCACCGGCGATCGCCCACCACGGCCACCAGCCGGGGTGGGGGTAAAAGCACGCCAGTTCCGCAGGCCAGCACATCTTCCCGAGATACCGCGCATACGAGACGAGCGCGTTCCCGATGCGCATTGGATAGGTGATCTTCTCGCCAAAGTCGGTGGCGCCTTCCGCATGCTGGACGACGACGGTGAGCACACACGCGACGACGACGAGCGCGAAGAGTGGCACTTTCTCCCAAAGCAGCGCGCGCCACGTCTTATCGGGCCAGCGCCGTAGCGGCCAGAAATCCAAGAGCAGGAGCGTGCAGGGCAGCGTGACCGTCATCGGCTTGGCCAGCAGCGCGAGCGCAGTGCCGGCTGCGACGAGCACATAGCGCCGCGGAGAGGGCTGCGCGACCCAGCGACTGTAGGCGAGGATGGTGCCCAGCCAGAGCGCCGTGCTGAGCACGTCTTTACGCTCCGAAATCCAAGCGACCGATTCCACCCGCAGCGGATGCAGCGCGAAAAGCGCCGCGACGACCGCGCTCGGCCACAATGCCCCCGTCAGCCTCCGCCAGACGGCGAAGACGAGACCTGCATTGAGCAAATGCCAGAGCAGATTTTCCCAATGCATCGGCACCGGATCGGTCCCGAACAAGGTGCAGTCGAGCATGTGGCTCAGCGAAGTGAGCGGGTGCCAGTTCGCCCCGTGCGTCGCCGTCCAGGCCCAGTAAAATGCTGCCTCCCGCAGGCCTTGATTCACCATCGGCTGCATCAGCACGTAGCTCGTATCGTCGTAGCTCACGAAGCCAAGGTCGCCGACCTGCCAGTAGGCCCCGACCGTCAGCACGAGGAGTGCGAGCAGAATAACGGGGGGGCGGGACATCGGCAGCGGTGCGAAAGAGAACGGGAAACCGCGCGGCGGAGCAAGTGCGGACCCGCCGCGGAATCGCGCGCGTCGCGCCCCACTGCCGGAGAAAGAAATGACGTGCGATCGGCGACCGTGAATCGCCACTCTCCCGGGCGTGCCACGCCCCTTCCGATCGCTCCTGCTCGCGACCCTCGCACTTCTTTCCTCGCCGCTCCCAGCCGCCGAGGCGATCCGCTTCAGCGGGCGACCGGGGCTCTACACCGTTGAGCAGTGGCGGCGGGACTGGCCGGGGTGCGCGTTCGAAGCGGGCGTCGCAGAGAAGCGGATCACGCTCCTCGAGCGCGACGGCCACCGCTGGTTGCGCGTCGCCTTCGAGCCCGGCGCGATCGGACCGGAGGCCAACGGCGCGGGCTGGCGCGCTCCCTTCAAAAGCCGCGAAGCAGTCGAGTTCAAGTATCGCCTGCGTTTCTCGCCCGCCTTCGAGTGGGTGAAAGGCGGCAAGCTGCCCGGCCTCGCCGGCGGCCCGGACAATGTGAGCGGCGGGCGGCGCGCCGATGGGACCAATGGCTGGTCGGCACGGCTGATGTGGCGCGCCGAAGGGCGCGGCGAGGCTTACGTCTATCACCGCCATCAGCCTGGCGACTACGGCGAGAGCTTTCGCTTCCCGGAAGATTTCCGATTCCCCACCGACACGCCGATCGCGGTGCGCATGCGCGTGACGATGAATCAGCCCGGGAAGCGCGACGGCACATTGCGGGTCTGGGTCACGCTCGGCACATCGGCGGAGCGCGCAGTGGTCGAGCGAACGGATTTCGAGTGGCGGACCGTGCCGAGCTTCGGCATCGACTCGCTCTACTTCGAAACATTCTACGGCGGAAGCGGTCTCGACTGGGCGCCGAAGGGGAGCGGCTGGGCGGAATTCGCGGATTTCCGGACGGCTTTCCCGTAGAGGACGGTGCGTTCGAGGATTGGACCCGGACGGGAGTCGCTGGTTCGGGCGTCACGAAGTTCCGAGCGAGCGAGCGCAAGTCAAAGTGCGCGTTCAACGTAGGGAAACGGAGGACGACACCCGCGCACGGTTACGACACTCCAAGTCTCGCGCGCCCGGGACGAACGAGACGCTTCGCGGAAAATCGCTTGCACTTGAGACTCAGTCTCTTTTAGCCTGCGCGCTTTCTTATGACCATCTACCTTCGTTTGCAGAATCCGCTCCCCACGCCACGCACCGTCCGGCTGCTCCAGTCAAAGTCCGTTTTCACTTGGATCCCTGCGCTTATCTCCGGGTTGTTCGCCGTCTCCTCTCTGGCCCAAGACACCACTCCGGAAGCCATGCTCTCTGAGGTCGTCGTCGAGGCAGAGTCCGACGCGGTCGTGCAGGGTCCCTTCCTTCCTGCCGTCGAAGGCACGCGGATCAACTCCGGCAAAAAGACCTCGCTCATCGACCTGGATTCCTTTCCGCGGATCACGAACAACAACTACCGGCAGGCGCTCGCTCTGACTCCCGGTCTTTATCTCAGTGAAGAAACGACGCCACTGCTCAGCATCGGCTACCGCGGCCTCGATCCCGGACGTGTCCAATACACGCAGGTCCTCAAGGACGGCATCCCGATTCACGCCGACCAGTTCGGCTACCCGGAGGCCTACTACACGCCGCCGCTCGACACGGTGGATCGCATCGAATTACTCCGCGGCGGCGCCTCGCTGATGTACGGCCCACAGCCCGGCGGCGCGCTGAATTACGTCACGCATCGCCCGCGTCTCGATCGCCCGTTCTCCTTCGGCACCACGAACACCTTCGGGAGCGACAACTACTACTCGAATTTCACCTACCTCGACGGCACCTCGGGCCGGCTCGGCTACTACGCCTACTACAATCGCCGGCAGGGCG
>JANPIS010000581.1:0-9446 GCA_031425095.1 Chthoniobacteraceae bacterium | reverse complement strand
TGCTCGGTGAGGCCGGGCGGGTAGTCCGGTGCAACGTCCACCCCCTTCTCCCGCAGCGGCGGCGGCTCGGAAGACGGGCGTTTGCTGGTGACGGCAGGAGGTGGGTTGAGCATCCGTCCGTGGTCGATGAAGTCTCGGATCATTTTCCCGTCGAGAGTCTCGTATTCGAGCAATGCTTTGGCGATGGCTACGAGCTTCTCGCGATTGTCGCTGAGCAACTTCGTCGCGCGGACATAAGCATCGTCGCAGAACTTGCGCACTTCCGTGTCGATCTGCTGCGCAGTGGCCTCGCTGTAATCGCGGGAGCGATTGAGGTCGCGGCCGAGGAAGACGTAGTCCTGGTGCTCGCCGTACTCGACCATGCCGAGCTTCTCGCTCATGCCCCATTCGCAGACCATCTTGCGGGCGATGTTCGTCGCCTGCTGAATGTCGCCACCGGCGCCGTTTGTCACGTCGCCGAAAATGATCTCCTCGGCCACCCGGCCGCCCATGATGACCACGAGGCGATCGAGCAGCTCCTTCTTGCGGTTCGTGTACTTGTCACCTTCCGGGAGATACATCGTGAGACCGAGTGCGGGACCGCGCGGGATGATCGTCACCTTGTGGAGCGGGTCCATGAACTCGACGAGTTCACAAAGCAGCGCGTGGCCAGCTTCGTGGTAGGCGGTGAGTTCCTTCTCCTTGTCACTCATCGCGAGCGAGCGGCGCTCCTTGCCCCAACGCACCTTGTCGCGAGCTTCCTCGAGATCGGCCCGTCCGATGGCTTTAGCGCCTTTCCGGGCGGCGATGAGAGCGGCTTCGTTGATGACGTTCGCGAGTTCGGCACCGCTGTAGCCAGGCGTGCCGCGGGCGATGACAGAAAGTTCCACGTCTTCGCTGATCTTCACCTTCTTGGAATGCACGCGGAGGATTTCCTCCCGGCCCTTCACATCGGGCAGCGCTACGGTGATCTGGCGGTCGAAGCGACCCGGACGCAGGAGCGCGGGATCGAGCACATCGGGCCGGTTCGTTGCGGCGATGATGATCACGCCCTCCTGAGTATCGAAGCCGTCCATCTCCACGAGCAGTGCATTGAGGGTCTGCTCGCGTTCGTCGTGGCCACCGCCGAGTCCATGCCCGCGATGCCGACCGACGGCGTCGATTTCATCGATGAAGATGATGCACGGCGCGGCCTTCTTGCCCTGCTCGAACATATCGCGCACGCGGCTCGCGCCGACGCCGACGAACATTTCCACAAAGTCCGATCCACTGATCGAAAAGAACGGCACGTCGGCTTCGCCGGCGATGGCGCGCGCAAGCAGCGTCTTGCCTGTTCCTGGTGGGCCGACCATGAGCACGCCCTTCGGGATGCGGCCGCCGAGCTTCTGGAATTTCTTCGGGTCGCGCAGGAATTCGACGATCTCCTGCACTTCATCTTTCGCCTCTTCCACACCGGCGACGTCCTTGAAGGTGACCTTGTTCTTATCCCGTGAGAGCATGCGCGCCTTCGACTTGCCAAAGTTCATCGCGCCCTTGCCCGCCATGCGGATCTGCTGCCGGAAGAAGAAATACAGGATCAGCAGAAAAAGCAGGATCGGCAGCAGACTGAAGAGTGCCGAGGCGAAGAGATTGTTGTCGCTCTTGAGCGTGACGGGGATGCCGTATTGATCAAGCGTCTCCTTGAGCTTGGGATCGAACTGCAAGTTCACGAGCGTCTTGAACGGTTCGATCTGATCGCCCTCTTTGTAAGGGGAGAGTGCGACTCCGGGCTTCAGCCCCGCCTTTACATGACCGCGCACGAAGTCGATCGGGTTGCCAGGCTCCGAGACCAGTTCGAGGCCCTTATCCGACGCGATCTGTTCTGCCTTCAGATACTCGATCAGTTGCGGATACGAGATGTCTTTGGTCTTCGCCATGGGCGAGTCCTTGCCCATGAAGAGCGCCCCGCCGATCAGCGCGAGGGCGACGGCAAAGAGCACGAAGCCCCGCCAGTTGAAATTTGGATCGCCGGTGCCGTTGCCACTGGGCGGGCGATTTCCTCGAGGTGAGCGGGGTTCGGATTGGGCCATGGAGTCGTAGTACAATTACAGAAGCAAAAGTCGGGCACCGTAACCGAACGCATTCTCAGAAGCAAACGAAGGTGCCCGTCGCCGCCCAAACTAGAGCGTGAAAGAAGAGGGTCAACTGCGCATCTGCATTTGGGACCCGCTGATGGAGCACTACCGCGAAGATCACTCTGGATTTTTCAACCCGTCATCAGCGAGCTCAGCACCAGTGATATAAACTGGAATCTGATTGGCGTCGGAACCTCCTCCCGGTGACGGATCCACCGCTTGGAATTGTGGCCTTACGTCGCCCACTGTCGGCCTGCCAGATTTGCACCCCTCACCCTCTTGCGGGCTCCGCGCCGGTCATTCTGCTCATCCTCCCCGTGAAAGTATCATAAATCTGAGGCTTTTAGCAGTTGACGAAAATGCCCTAGCCAGTCTGAATCAGCATCGAACCTGCTTTCGAAAAACCAACGCTGGAAAAGACTCTTGTCCGCAATCGCCATCGGCTCACTTCCGTCTTCTGGGAACGCCGGGCATTGCACATCCCCCCACCTGCGCACGGATTCGAAGCCCTAGATCGAATCCGCCATGCCGCCTTCCGCCAGAGACAGGACAGTGTCATCCAACGCGCTCGATTTGAGAGCGCTCGCGTGGCTCCTGTGGGAAAAGAAATGGCTCATCACGGCTGTCACTGGCGCGGGTTTGTTCGCCGGGGCGTTCTACCTGAATCGTTGCGAACGCGTCTATTCGGCGACAACGACGATCGAAATTCAGGCCGAGCAGGACAAGCTCCTCAAGCCTGAAGCTGGCCGACAGGACGAGCGCACGATGGCGCTCGTGATCAAGACGATCGAGCAAACGCTTAAGAATCCGGCATTGCTCCAGCGTCTCGCGCGGCATCCGGATTTAATGGCCGACCCGAACTTCGTCGCCGAAGTACAGGCGGCCAAATCCGACGCGAAAATTCAGGAGATGATCTCCAGCAGGATCGCCGTCGATGTTCGCCGAAACACCAACCTGATGGACGTCACCGCCGAGGGGAACAGTCCAGCCGGTGCGCAACAGCTCTCGAAGGTTCTCGTGGAGGAGTTCGTCCGCTCCACTTCTGCAGATCGCGTGCAAATGTCCCGCGAGACGCAGGACCTTCTCCGAGAGGAAGCGGACCGCTTGAAGTCGGCACTCGAGAAATCCGAGACCAAACTTCAGCAGTTCAAGGAGCAACACCGCGCCGTGTCGCTCGAGGAAAAGCAGAACATCGTCGTCGAGCGGCTGAAGGAGCTGAATCAGCGGGTCACGCAAGCCCGCGCCGAGCGGCTCAAGATCGAAGCAGATCGCGCACAGATCGCGCAGCTCGCCGGGCAGCCTCCCGATCGCCTCCTCCTCCTGCCCACGATCGCCAGCGCTCCGGACGTGGCGGATCTCCAACGGAGAATCGGCGAAAAAGGCGCGGAAGTCGCAACGCTCCGCCTTCGCTACAAGCCGGAGCATCCGAAATTCGTCGAAGCTGAAAGTGCCTACGCCGAGCTGAAGACTCATCGAGACGCGGCAATCCTGCGTGCCGCGGACCTTGTCGGCACGGCGCTCGATGCGGCGATGGCCTCCGAAAAGAAATTCGAGGAAGCGTTGCGCGGCCAGGAATCCATCGCGCTCCAGCTGAGCGAAATGGCGATCCCCTACCAGACGCTGTCCCGCGAAGTGGAGTCCGACCGCGCGCTCTACGGATCGCTGCTGGCGCGGTTGAAAGAATCCGATGTCGCACAGGGTGTCACACCGTACGCGGTTCGCGTCGTGACACCTGCCGCGCTCCCCGAGCGGCCGATCCGTCCGAACAAGCGCGTCGTCCTGTTGCTCAGCCTGTGCGGCGGGCTCGCCGCCGGGCTCACCGTGGCACTCAGCACCCGCGCCTTCGACCGCTCGCTGCGCACGATCGACCAAGCCGAAAACGCGCTCGGCATCCGCTCGCTCGGAGCCATCCCTCGTCACGCCAGCGTGGAACTCGTGAATGCCCGCCGACTCCTGCTCGAGAAGCCCCATTCCGCACTCTCCGAAGCATTCCGCGGACTGCGCACGACCCTCCTCGTTGCCGGCGGCGAACGCCCTTTCCGGAGTGTGCTCTTCGTCAGTGCGGTCCCTCGCGAGGGCAAGAGCTTCTGCGCGATCAACTACGCGGTAGCGCTGGCCGGACACGGCTTCCGCACCCTGCTCATCGACGGCGATCTGCGCATCCCTTCCATCGGCCGCGCGTTTCTTGGGTCGAAAAGTACGCCGGTCGGCTTCTCCGAAATCCTCGGAGGCACCGCCCAGCTCGATGCCGGAATCCAGGTCACAGATATCGCCAATCTTTCCATTCTTCCTGCGGGTCGCACTGTGTTCGATCCCGCTGAGCTCATTGGCCGCTCGGATGTCGGGCAGTTTATGAAGGAGGCCCTCACGCGCTTCGACCGCATCGTCATCGACAGCGCTCCGGTCCATGCGGTGAGCGAGACCGTCCTGCTCGTGCCGCACGTGGATGCCGCGTGCCTCGTCGTCCGCGCCGGCGGCCCTCCGGAACCCGCGGTCGTCAAAGCCCTCGAAAAGCTGCGGGAAAGCGGTGCCCGCATCCCGGGCTTCATCCTGAACGATCTGCCCCTGCGCGGCGGGTATTACTACCACTACCACGCGCCGGGCTATGGCCGCGACGAGGTGTACGGCGCGAGCGCCGCGGGAGATCGCTGACGCGATGCAGAACGGGAACTCTCCTCTCCGGCTGCTCATGGTGACTGGGATCTTCCCGCCGGATCTGGGCGGACCCGCGAGCTACGTGCCGCGGATGGCCACCGCTCTTACTGCGCGTGGACGGCAGGTGGAAGTGATCTGCTTGAGCGACCGACTCGACCACGACGACTCGAATCTCCCATTCGCCGTCCGCCGTCTTTCACGCCGACTTTTTCTCCCCTGGCGCATCCTCGCGACGACGCTCGCGGTGTGGCGCTCGGCCCTGCGCAGCGACCTCGTTTATGTGAACGGCCTCGGCTCGGAATCCGCCCTTGGCGCGTTGCTTGCCGGTCGCCCGGCGGTACACAAGGTCGTTGGCGACTACGCGTGGGAGAGGGCGACGAGCAAAGGCATCTTCAATGGCACGATCGATGAATATCAGGTCGCTCCGAAAAGTCTGATGCTGCGATTCTTCGACGCGATTCGCACCGTGCCCCAGCGGTTGGCGAAAGAGATCATCGTTCCCAGCCGCTACCTCGCCAGGGTCGTCGCCGGATGGGGCGTCGAGCGGGAGAAGATCCGCATCATCTACAACGCAATCGCGCAGGATCGCTCGCTCGCGCAGTCTGCCCCGCCCCTCCCCGCGTGGTCCGGCAAGACGCTCGTCACGGTCTGCCGCCTCGTCCGGTGGAAGGGCGTGGATGCGCTGATCAAGCTGCTGCCAGCACTCCGAGACACGCGACTCGTCGTCGTCGGAGACGGCGCGCTGCGGCAAGATCTCGAGCAACTCGCCCGCACCGAAGGCGTTGCCGATCGCGTGATCTTTGTCGGGAATGTCCCGCCCTCCAGCGTCGCCGGATACCTGGCGCAGTCGGATGCGTTCGTGCTGAATTCGACTTACGAAGGGCTGCCGCATGTCGTCCTCGAGGCGATGTCGGCCTGCGTGCCCGTCATCGCCACGGACGTGGGTGGGACCAGCGAAGTCGTCGTGCATGAGCGAACCGGATTGCTCGTGCCGGTGGGTGATGCTGAAGCTCTGCGGGCGGCCATCGAACGCCTCTGGAGCGGACCCGACTTGTGCGCCCGGCTGACCGGCGAAGCCGCCGTTCAGCTCGCCGATCGCTTTGTCTTCGACGCGATGTTGGAAGCGACCGACGCCGCGCTCGTCGCTGCAGCCACTCCCGGCAAATCGCGCCCGATCGCCTAGTCTGCGACGCGATGAAGGCACTCTCGGTCCTGTCGTTTGGTTCGACCCGTGGTCTCTGGGAAGGTGATTCTGCCGAGGATCTCCGGCGTCTCGTGAGCTACGGCGCGGAGCTCGAGGACTACGTCGTCGTCACCCACTCTTACAAGCGGCACGACCTCGCACGGCGACGCTTCTCGCCGCAACTCGAAGCGATCCCGACGAATGCTCACTGCATCCTCGACAGCATCGTCCGCATGTTCTGCATCGGCTGGTCGGTGCTCCGTTCGCGGCGCATCGACGTCATTCAGGCGCAGGACCCATTTGCTTTCGGCATCGTCGCCGTGCTGCTCGGCAAGCTCGCGCGGAAGCCAGTGAACGTCTGTATCTATGGACCGAACGTCTTCGATCCCAACTGGCGCGCGAACAGCCGCATCAACGCCCTTCTCGCGCCGATCGGTCGCTGGGTGCTGCGTCGCTCCCAGGGTCTGCAAGTGGATGGCAAGATGACCGTGCGCAGTCTGACCGCCGCCGGCATCAACCCCGCAAGCATCTCCCTGAAGCCCGTCGTTCCCGCGAATCTTCCTACCTTCCTGCAAATCGACCGCGAGTCGGTGCACAACGCCGTCCCACGCCTGCTCTTCGTCGGGCGTCTCTCACCACAGAAAAACATCCCAGTGCTGCTCGAAGCTGCGCGCATCGTGAAAGACGCGGACCACCGTTTCGAGCTGGAGATCGTCGGTGAAGGCCCGCTGGCCAAAGATCTGCGCGCGCTCAGCGAACGGCTCGGCCTCGCGGAGTTCGTGCGCTTCCGCGAGCCCGTTTCGCGCGACGCGATCATCGGCATCTTTGCCGCCGCGGATCTCTTCGTCCTCACCTCCGACTCCGAAGGCTACGCCCGTGTGCTGATGGAGGCGGCTGCCGCTTCGCTGCCCATCGTCACCACCGCCGTGAGTGGTTCCGATGACGCGGTGAACGACGGCGAGAGCGGCTTCATTGTCCCGATCGGATCTGCCCAGGCAGTTGCGGAGAAACTCGCGTTGCTCATCGGCGATCCCGCGCTGCGTCAGCGCATGGGCGCCGCCGCGCGCACACACATCCGGCAGAACGCCGATCCCGAATCGAACACCCCGGCGCAAGTCGCCATCTGGCGCCGCCTCGCGCAGAGCGACACGGCGCCTTCCGCCGACCGCTTTCCACGGCACCTGCTCCTCTTCAATCTCGCCACCGACACGAAGCACCCAATCCTCGGCTTCACCACGCAGTGGATTCGCGAATTGGCCGCCCGCGTCGAGACCGTCCACGTCATCACGATGTTCGCCGGTGAAATCGACGTGCCGAAAAATGTGCGCGTCTATTCCGTTGGCCGCGAACGTGGATTCTCCGAGCCGCGGCGCATGGTGGAGTTTTACCGCCATCTGTTTCGCATCTTGCGCGAAGAACGCATCGACGGCTGCTTCTCTCACATGATCCAGATCTTCTCCGTGCTCGCCGGCCCGGTGCTGCGCTGGAAAGGGATCCCGCTCGTGACGTGGTATGCGCATCCGAAGGTCACGACCTCGCTGAAACTCGCGCACCTCGCTTCCGACCGCATGGTCACGAGCCTTCCGCGCGCGTATCCGTATCGGCACGACAAGGTCGCGGTCATCGGCCAGGGCATCGACACCGCGCTCTTCGCGCCGTCCGCGGAGCAGCATCCGGACGACGATCTCATCCTCTGTGTCGGTCGGCTTTCGCGGGTGAAAAATCATCCGACACTGCTGCGGGCATTTGCACGAGTGCCGCAACGTTTTCGCCTCGCGATCCTCGGCGCGACCGCCGGACCGGATGACGAAGCATACGTCGCCGAGGTGCGCACGCTCGTCACGGAACTCGGCATCACCGACCGCGTCGCCCTCGAAGCTCCGGTGCCGCCCACGCAGCTCCCCGCGCAATACCGCCGCTGCGCGGTACACGTGAATCTCACCGGCCCGGGCTTCGGGGACAAAGTCGCGTGGGAAGCGATGAGCTGCGCGCGGCCCTGTCTCGTCGCGAATGACGACTTCCGCGAGACGCTCGGGCGCTACGAGTCGGAACTGCTCTTTCACACGGTCGAGGAACTCGCCGCGAAACTTGGCGCCCTGCTCGCGATGACTCCACAGGAGCGGGAAGCGATCGGGCAATACCAGCGCTCGCAAGTGGAGCGGCTGCATTCCTTGCCGCGGCTTGCCGAGCGCATCCTCGAAGTGCTCGCCGAGTGCCGCCGCGACCGGACGGCCACGCGCGGCGCCGCCGGCCTGCCGGTCCCAAGCCCCGCGAGTTAAATGGCCGCGAGCGCCCAGAAGATCGTCTCGGCCCTGCACGCCAACTGGCTGCTCAACGCTGTCGGCCTGGTCGTCTCCTTCTGCGCGGGAGTCGTGCTCGTGCGCACCGTGCCGCCGTTGCTCTTCGCGGAATACTCTGCGGTGCTCGCGATCATCGGCGTCGCCACGTTTGTCTTTGAAGCGGGCGGCAACAGCGGGCTCACCCGTTACTTTCACGACGCCTCGAAGACCGGCGCGCGCGGCACATTCTTCCGCCGCATGCAGGGACGCCGCGCGATCGCCGCGGTACTCTGCGGCGCGGCCTTGCTCGCGCTCGGTCCGCTCTACGCGCGGGCCACGCACTTCGACTCCCTCTCCGCGCGGCCGTGGCTCTTCGCGGTCATCGCCGGCGTCGTCGCGACCACGCTCGTCCGCCTGCTCGCGCACTACGGGCTGCTCGCGCTTTTTGAGGCGCGCACGGCCCTGCTCTACCAGCAGGGGTTTCAAATCCTGCGTGCCTTCTCACTCGTCGCGGTCGCGATGGCTGGCGGCACGCTGGTACACATCGTCGTCGTGCTCCTCGTTGTCGCCGCGATCGAGGCCGCGCTGGTGCACCGCGCGCTCTGGCCGCACATCCGCGCCGAACGCGCCCCGCTGCCCGCGGGCTTCATGGGCCAGGCTCAGAAGTTCGGCGCGCTGACCATTCTCGACAAAGGCTGCGCGATGCTCGGCGGCGGTTCGGTGCTGCTGCTGGTGCTCGCGCCACATCATCCCGCGACGACGATTGCGCTGCTCGGCCTCGCGATCGATCTCGTCGGAAAAATGGTGAGCCTCACAGTGATGCCGCTCGGCAATTTCGTGGCACCTTACCTCAGCCAGAAAAGCGAGTCGCCCGAGCTTCAGCGACGCGCGATCGGCCGCGTCGTGAAACTTTCCAGCCTGCTCTATTGCTTCAGCATCGGCGTCGGAATGCTGATCCTGCCGGGGTTCGTGCCGCTCGTGTATGGCGCACCGTATGCCGCCGCCGTCCCCGTCGCCCTCGCCATGGTGCTGCCGACGGCGTTTGAGAATTGGGTGCGCGGGAGTTGCTCGCCGGCCCTGCTGCAGGGTGGCGCCTATCGCCAGCTCTCGAGCCTGAATCTGCTCCAAGCCGCGGCGACGATCACCGTGCTTTTCCTCGTTCGTGAACAGGATGTGGTCACGGTCATCCTCGCCGTCGGACTCACGCGCTGCGCGGTCGCGACCGGCACGCTGCTC
>JANPIS010000580.1:0-1826 GCA_031425095.1 Chthoniobacteraceae bacterium | reverse complement strand
GTCCTTCACTTCTTTGGGCACCACCTGCGCGTATTGGCAGTGGCAGTAAAGGATGCGGGGTTGCGGTTCACTCATGAGCGGCGGGCACGGTAGCCACAACCGCACGAAGCGGAAATCCTTTGTGCGCCTCCACACGTCAGCCCCGCTCGGGGAAACCAACTCTTGCGCCCCACTTGGCTGTCCGCTAGCCCCATGACAGACATCCCCCGCTTATGAGGACCCGCTTCGCTTCCCTGGCCATCGTCGCGTGCTGCATCCCGTTCGCGTCTCCTGATTCGATTGCCCAGGCGCCCGCGCCCGCCGCTCGCTCCTGGACGGACACCAGCACCGGTCGCACGATCCAGGCGCAGTTCGTTTCGAGCGACGGCACGAAGGTAGTCCTGCGCATCGACGGTCGCGAGTATGCGACGCCACTGAACCGTTTCTCCAAGGCCGATCAAGACTGGGTGCGGAGCCAAATCACGCCTGCCGCAGCGACGCCTGCTGCTTCACCATCCCCGGTCGTTCCCGCCGCATCCGCGCCGATGGCACCACCGACCGCGGCCGCGATGACGCTCGGCGGGCAGACCGTGGAGCCCGGGGGCAAGGTGGAGTTCACCACGCCGATCCCGGACGCGGTGCTGAAAAAAGCCGCCAAGCTCACGCGCGGGGATAACTACGACAAAGACGTGGTGCTCAAGGATGCACTCGTGGCAGTGGCCTTCCCGCCAAAGTTCGATGCCGCAAAGTCCTGGCCGATCCTCATCGTGAGCGTGACCATCTCCGGCAAGGACAAAGGCAAGGAGCCGTCGAGCATCAAAGCCATGAACGGATACGTCGAGAGCGCGCGGGAAAATGGCTGGATCGTCATGGCCGCGGATCTACCCGGGAACATCGTCCCCGGAATGCCCGCCAACCGCTGTGCGCTCGCCCACGCCGGACTCGACGCGATGGCGAAGCAATGGCCGGCTTCGAAGTCCTGGCCCGTGGCCACCGCGGGATTTTCCGGCGGCGCGAAATACTCCGGCTGGCTCGGCGGCTGGTTTGCCGGCGAAGGGCGGAAAGTGCTCGGCATGTTCATGGGCGGCTGCAACGAAGACATGGCCTCCCAGGCACTGAAAGAATACAAGCCGCCGCGGAAAGATTTCCTTGCCGCGAAGATCTTCCTCAGTGCTGGAAAAGACGACCGCATCGCGGGCCCCGTGCCATCCGAGGCGGTCCGCGCGTCGCTGAAAAAGTCAGGCTTCGACCAGTTGAAATTCGAAGTCTTTGAAGGCGCCCACGAACTCCACCGCGAACACGTCGCGTCGGCCTTGCAGTGGTTCGCGGAAGGAATCGCCGCGCGCTGACTGCGGCTGAGAACTTGCCTTCTCGCGACGTCGATCTACCGAAGAAAAATGCGTCAAGTGTTGCTCAAAGCCGGTCCGCACGTGATCGCGGTGGGAGCGGGATTGGCGCTGGGCCTTTCTCTCGCGCGGATGTCGGCGCCGACCGCCGACGCTCCACCCGCCGCGCCGGTTCCGACGCTCGCACCCGAGCCTCCTCCGACTCCACCCGCGGCTCCCGCTCCGCAAGGCACGGCGAAAGATCGGATCGCGCTCGTCTTTTCCCTCGGCGGAAAACAGCCGGGCCACCAGCGCGACGTGGCACTTTACCGGGCGATCCTCGCACTCGCCCCCGAAGATTTTCCCGCGGCCGCCGCGGATTTCCCGAAGCGTCTTGCGAACTATGGCAAGGGCCAGGTGGGGCAGAACAAAGCGCGGTTGCTCGTGGAGGCGTTCATGGATCGCTGGCTCACGCTCGATACGCCCGGTGCCTTGCGCTACCTCGCCTCTCCAGACCTGCTG
>JANPIS010000579.1:0-4709 GCA_031425095.1 Chthoniobacteraceae bacterium | reverse complement strand
GAAGGTGATGAAGCCCGGCAGCGTGCTCGTGGACATCGCCGTGGATCAAGGCGGCTGCGTCGAGACCACGCGCCCGACGACGCACCACGATCCCACTTACGTGGAGGAAGGGGTGATCCACTACTGCGTCGCCAATATGCCCGCCGCCTATGCGCGCACCGCCACCCAGGCGCTGACGAATGTCACCTACCGCTACATTGAGCTGCTCGCCGATCACGGCGTAGCGGGCGCTTTTCTCCGCGACACGAATCTCCGCTCCGGCCTCAACCTCTACGACGGCCACGTCACCTGCCGCGGCGTCGCCGAAGCCCACGGCCTGGAATACCGGGAGCCCTCGACGCTGGCTTTCTGATCCTCTGAGCCTAAGTCGTCCGCGACGGCGCCCAGCCAAAGCGCGCCCGCATCCGCCACCAGACGAACCGCAGGAGCAGCGCGTAGAGCACGGTCGCGCCGATCGTTTTCGCAAAGAGCTGCGCGTACCATGGCATCGACTCCGCGGAGAGCTGCGTCACCGCCCAATGGACCGGGACCTTCAGCCCCTGGGCGATGCGCACTGGGAGTTGCACGGGCACTTGCTTTACCCATTCGCCGAAAGGCTGCGACGTCACGTGGTGCCAGTGCCAGTGCGGATCGAGCTTCGTGTCGGCCCAGTCGGAGAGGCCGAAGAAGGCGAGCAGGGCGAAGAAGAGTCGGGAGCGGAGCAGCGACATGGCGGCGGACCGTAGGTGGTCGCGATGGGAGAATCCCGCGCAAAGTGGCGCTGGCATGACACGGACGGGGCTGGACGGGGCGGGGGATTCAGTGGAAGAGGAAAGGTCATGAGCGTTCACATTTCCGTCGATTATCTCGGTGATCTCCGTTGCCGGACGACGCACGGTCCGTCGCAGAATTCCTTCCTCACCGACGCGCCGGTGGACAATCAGGGCAAAGGCGAATCTTTCTCCCCGACGGACCTGGTGGCCACCGCGCTCGGCACCTGCGTGGCGACGACAATGGGCATCTTTGCGCAGCGGCACGGCGTAGTCCTTTCTGGAATGAAGGTGTCTGTAATCAAAGAGATGACCAGTGTGCCCATCCGGCGCATCGCGCGTCTGATCACGGAGGTGCATGCCCCGCTGGCGCCGGATCATCCGCATCGGGCGACGCTGGAGCGCGCGGCCCACACCTGCCCGGTGCATCAGAGTCTGCATCCGGATGTGGAGAAGCCGATCACGTTTCACTGGGAGGGCGCTTCGTGATCCAGCCCGACTGGGAAAGGATCCGCGGCGAATTCCCGATCCTGCGCGAGAAGACGGAGAAGGGGCAGCCGATCATCTATTTCGACAATGCTGCGAGTTCGCAGAAGCCGCGCGCGGTGATCGATGCGATCGCCCGTTACTATGAACACGACAACGCGAACGTTCACCGCGGCCTGCACGAGCTGAGCAATCGCGCAACCGAGGCCTACGAAGGCGCGCGGGCGAAGATCGCGAAGTTCCTGAACGCCGCGAGCACGGACGAGATCGTTTTCACACGCGGCACGACGGAAGGCGTGAATCTCGTCGCGCAAGCCTGGGGCGGGAAATTCGTGCGCGAGGGTGACGTGATCCTGCTGACCGAGATGGAGCACCACAGCAATCTCGTGCCGTGGCAGTTCCTCGCGCAGCGCACCGGCGCGCGGCTTCGTTTTGTCCCGGTGAATGACGACGGCACGCTCGCGCTTGACCAGCTCGGCACTCTACTCACGCCGGAGGTGAAGATCTTCGCCTTCACCCACATCTCGAACTCACTCGGCACGATCAATCCCGCCGCCGAACTCTGCGCCGCCGCGCGCGCCGTCGGTGCCGTGAGCCTTGTCGATGCCGCGCAGAGCTCCGGGCATTTGCCGATCGATGTGCAGGCGATGGGTTGCGACTTTCTCGTCTTCTCCGGCCACAAGATGTGCGCGCCCACAGGCAGCGGCGTGCTCTACGGCCGTCGCGACATCCTCGCCGCGACACCGCCGTGGCATGGCGGCGGCGAGATGATCGTGAGCGTGACCTACGAGTCTGCGACCTACAAGGAGCCGCCCTATCGCTTCGAAGCCGGCACGCCGAACATCGCCGGCGCCATCGGGCTCGGCGCAGCCATCGACTACCTCGAGGCGATCGGGCGCGATCGCATCTTCGCCCACGATCTCGACCTCTCGCTTTACGCCATCGAGCGGATGAAGGAGATCCCGGGTTTGCGAATCCTCGGCCCCGTGGATCATCGCGGCGGACTGGTCGGTTTCGTCATGGACTGCGCGCATCCGCACGACCTCACGACCTTCGCCAATGAGCAGGGCCTCGCGCTCCGCGGCGGCCATCACTGCAACCAGCCCCTCATGCGCAAGATGAAGCTCCCCGGTACGAACCGCGCGAGCTTCTACTTCTACAACACCCGCGCCGAGGTGGACCGAATGATCGAAATCCTCGCCAACGCGCAGCGCTTTTTTGCATGAACTCCGAACTCGAAGAGCTCTACCAATCGGTGATCCTCGATCACTCGAAGCGCCCGCGGAATTTCGGTGAGATCTCGGAAGGTGCCGTCCATGTGCATGGCGACAATCCGTCCTGCGGCGACGAGATCCATCTGCACGTGAAGTTCGGCGCGGACGGGAAAGTGGAGGACGTGAAATTCACCGGCCAGGGCTGCGCGATCAGCCAGGCTTCGGCGTCGCTGATGACGATGAAACTGAAGGGCAAGAGCCGCGCCGATGCGACTGCGATGCTAGCTGCGTTTCACGATCTCGTGACGATCGAGGTCGCCGACCCGCCGAAGATCCTCGGCGATCTGCGACTGCTGCAAGGCGTGCGAAAGTTCCCGCAGCGAGTGAAGTGCGCGATGCTGTCGTGGCGGGCTTTCGAGCAGGCGCTCGGCGAGTCGCCGGGCGAGCCGACCATCTCCACGGAGTGATTCGGAGCGCGCCTCTCCTGAGGAGTGCCGACTACGACATCCAGCTCGTGGTTTTCTCCGTCCACTTGGCGGTCACTTTCTTGGTCTTCGTCCAGAAGCTGATCGCGTCGCGACCCGTGATGTCGCCCGCGCCAAACTTGCTCGCGTTCCACCCGCCAAAGCCGAACGGATCGCGTGGCACCGGGACGCCGATGTTCACGCCGATCATCCCGGCTTCTGCCCGCAGTTCGAAGGCGCGGGCGGTCGCGCCGCTCGTGGTGTAAATGCACGCGGCGTTGCCATAGGGGCTGGCGTTCTCAATCGCGAGCGCTTGGTCCAGCGTCTTCACCCGCAGGATGCTCAGCACCGGGCCGAAGATCTCGTCGCTCGCGCATTCGTCGTCGCGGTTGATGCCGTCGATCAGCGTCGGCCCGACGTAATTGCCGCCTTCCTTGCCGGCAGGTCGCTGGCTGCGACCGTCGAGACGCACCTTCGCACCGCGCTCCGCAGCGCGGCCGATGTAACCCTCGATGCGCTTCCGGGCTCGTGCGCTGATGATCGCCCCGATCTCGGCGCCGCAGGTCAGTCCGCGCATTTCCGCCTCGATGGCGTCGATGATTGGATCGCAGTCGCCGACCGCAATGAGCACACTCGCCGCCATGCAGCGCTGGCCGGCGCAACCGACCGCACTCGAGACGACATTCTTCGCCGTGAGTGCCGGGTCGGCATCGGGCACGACGACGAGATGATTCTTCGCGCCGCCGAGGGTGAGCATGCGTTTGTCCGCTGCGGTGCCGCGCTCATAGACCGCCCGCGCCACGGCAGTGGAGCCGACGAAGGCCGCAGCGGCGATCCCGCGATGATCGAGCACCGCCTCGACGGTCTCGCGATCGCCTTGGACGACGTTGAAGACGCCATCCGGCAGGCCGGATTCCTGCAGGAGATCCGCCAGCAGCAGCGGGGTGAAGGGGACCTGCTCGCTCGGTTTCAGGATGAAGGTATTGCCGCACGCGATGGCCATGGGGAACATCCACATCGGCACCATCGCAGGAAAGTTGAACGGCGTGATGCCGGCGACGACACCCAGCGGAAAGCGCCGCGTGTAGCAATCCACGCCAGCGCTCACTTCGAGCAGTTCCCCGGCGAACAACTGCGGAAGACTGGCCGCATATTCCACAATCTCGATCCCGCGCTGAATCCCGGCCGCGGACTCCGCCGTGGTCTTGCCATTTTCCGCGGTCACTTGCTGCGCGAGTGTGGCGAGATTCTTTTCGACCGAGGTCTTGAAGCGATAAAGCACCTGCACGCGCTCCTTCACCGGCACCTGGCTCCAGCTCAGAAAGGCGGACTGTGCGCCGCGGACCGCCTGATCGATGAGCGCCGCGTCCGCGACATGCACGACGCCGAGCGGAGCGCCATCCACTGGCGAAGTGAGCGCAGGCAGCGATCGCGTGGACGAGTTGATCAAGCGCTGACCGCCGATGAAGTGAGCTGCGATGGAAGGATTCATGGAAGGGAGACGGGAGTCTGTCGCAGACGAGACGGCCGGGCGAGAAACTTGGCAATGGCCGATGGCTTTCGTGGATTTCGGGTGAAGCGGAACGGCTTGTGGAAGCCGGGGCGGGCGCACCGCCTGCTTGCGCTTTGCCGCCTCCTTTCCCATCGTCCACAAATATGCCGGGTGATTCTCAAGCTACTGTCGTTCAGTCCTGCGCCATCTGCGGAGCGCGATTCCAGGTCTATGCCTCGGTGCGCGAAGCGCTCTGCCCGACCTGCGGTGCGACGAACCAGATCGGCGCCCGGCCGGTCCCGGC
>JANPIS010000578.1:0-25851 GCA_031425095.1 Chthoniobacteraceae bacterium | reverse complement strand
CCGTAGCGGAGATCGATCGCATAGCAGAGGCGGAAGAGCAGCGCCTGCGTGCCGTTCGTGCGGGCGAAGTGGGTGAAGACGTGTTCGCGACCGACGCACGAATTGGCGTATTCGCCTGGAGGGCCGAGCGCGTCGCTCTCGCGCGATCCGGGTCCGTCGGCAGGGACGAGCGGATACACGCATCCTGTCGAGAAGACCACGATCCGCGATGCGGCGTAACGCTCGGCGACGATCGCGGGCACCAGCGTGTTCATCACCCAGGTCAGCTCCGGCGCGTCGCTCGTGCCGAATTTTTGCCCGGCCATGAAGATGACATTCGGCGCGTCCGGCAGCGCCTGCACCGCGGCACGATCCGAAAGATCACACGAGATCGTCTCGACTCCGTGTTGTTGAAGTCCGAGGGCGGCATCCGGCGATGAGAAGCGCGACACCGCGATCACGCGGCGCTGCCTTTGCCCGAGCTGATCGAAGGCGCGCCGGACCATCCGCGCCAGCGTCGGTCCCATTTTCCCACCGGCGCCGAGGATCAGCACGTCGCCATCGAGTGCGCGGAGCGTGTCGAGCACGCCGGGTGTCGGGGCGCTGAGCGTGTCTTCGAGAGCTTCGACGGAAGTGATCGAGTTCATGCGGGGAGTGCTTGCGCGCCGCGATGATGAGCGAATCAGACCGGCGGCTTCAATCCGCCAGTGGAAGCCCTCACTGAGGACCGCGATCTGTGCCGCGCGTCAGTTCGTCTTGAGCACTTCGATGAAGGCTTCCTGCGGAATGTTGACGCGGCCGATGCTCTTCATCCGCTTCTTCCCTTCCTTCTGTTTCTCGAGGAGTTTGCGTTTGCGGCTGATGTCGCCGCCGTAGCACTTCGCGGTCACGTCTTTGCGCTGCGCGCTGACGGATTCGCGGGCGATGATTTTTCCACCGATCGCAGCCTGGATGGCAACGGTGTAGAGCTGCGAGGGGATCACTTCCTTGAGCTTGATGGCGAGAGCACGGCCGCGTCCTTCGGCTTTGTCGCGATGGACGATGCTGCTGAAGGCATCGACGGGTTCGCCGTTCACGAGCATGTCGAGCTTCACGAGCTTCGACGCGCGATAGCCGGCGCTCTCGTAGTCCATCGAGCCGTAGCCGCGGGTGATGGACTTAATTTTGTCCACGAAATCCACGAGGATTTCATTCAGCGGGAGCTCGGTGGTGAGCATCACGCGCTTGGTGTCGAGCGACTCGGTGTGCTTCACCTCGCCGCGCTTGTCCATGATGAGCTGCATGAGCGGCGAGATGTAGTCGTTCGGGATCATGATGAAGCAGCGCACGATGGGCTCGCGGATTTCCTGAATGACGCTGGCGTCGGGGAGATGCTCCGGGTTGTCCACGTGGAGCAGTTCACCGTTCGTCTTCTGCACCTCGTAGATGACCGACGGATACGTCGCGATGATGTCCATGCCGTATTCGCGGCGCAGACGTTCGACGATGATCTCCATGTGGAGCAGTCCGAGGAAGCCGCACCGGAAACCGAAGCCAAGGGCGACGCTGGACTCGGCCATGTAGTGAAAGGCGGCGTCGTTGAGCTGGAGCTTGGCCATCGCGGCCTTGAGGTGCTCGAAGTCGGCGGTGTTAATCGGGTAGATGCCGCTGAAAACCATCGGCTGGATTTCCTGAAATCCCGGGAGTGGCTCGGGCGCGGTATTGCTGCGCGAAGTGAGCGTGTCACCGACCTTCACCTCGCTGCTCGTCTTCATGTTGGCGATGACGTAGCCGACGTCGCCCGGGCCGAGCTTCGGCTGCGCGAGGAGCTTCGGCTGCTGCGGCCGGAAGATGCCGACTTCCTTCACCTCGTAGCTGCGATCGGTGGCCATCATCTTCACGGTGTCGCCCGCTTTCACCACGCCATCGACGACGCGCACATAGACGATGACGCCGCGGTAGGTGTCGAAGGTCGAGTCGAAGACGAGCGCGCGCAGGGCGTCGTGCGCGTGGCCCGTGGGGTGGGGGATGCGTTCGACGATCGCTTCGAGGATTTCCTCGATGCCGATGCCGGCCTTCGCGCTGGCGAGCACGGCGTCGTCGCCGGGGATGGTGAGAATGTCCTCGAGCTGGCGCCGCACGGTCGGGATGTCGGAGTTCGGGAGATCGATTTTGTTGATCACCGGGATAAGCGTGAGGCCCTGCTTATTGGCGAGGTGGACGTTCGCGACGGTCTGCGCCTCGACGCCCTGCGCGGCATCGACGATGAGCAGCGCGCCTTCACACGCGGCGAGGGAGCGGGAGACTTCGTAAGCAAAGTCCACATGCCCCGGCGTGTCCATGAGGTTGAGCTTATACGTGTGCCCGTCCTTGGCCTTGTACGTCATCGCGATCGGGTGGGCCTTGATCGTGATCCCGCGCTCGCGCTCGAGATCCATGGAATCGAGCATCTGATCCTGCTGCTCGCGCTTCTGGATCGTGCCGGTAAACTCGAGCAGACGGTCGGAGAGCGTGGTCTTCCCGTGGTCGATGTGGGCGATGATGCAGAAGTTGCGGGTGCGGCTGAGCGACATGGTGGTGTGGAAGAGCCGCGCACTATGGCGAGCGCGAGGGGGGCGGTCAATGGGGGTGCGGACGGGGAAGCTCCCGCCGCGCTACGGCACGAGGACCTCGAGGCGGATGAAACGGCGCGGTGTGGATGGGTGGGCCGGCACGGTGTCGCGAGTCGTGATCGTCCGGAAGCCGCCGCCGACGGTGCTCGAAGTCTCCAAGACCTCGGCTCCGGACCAACTGCTCAGATCGGAGCTGACCCGCACGGAGTACACGTTGCCGGCGGGTGGCGGCTCCGGACGAGTGTAGGTGAGGGAATTGTAGATCTGGCCCTCGCTGAGCACGGTCCCAGAGGTGACTCGGCCAGCATAGCCGCTGGTCTGCGGGGTCAGCCCGAGGGAAAACTTCATCGCATTCCAGATGCCATCGTTCGCGATGGAAACGTTCGGCGCGCCGTTGGCCGACGCGTCCATGGGCAGGCCGTTGGCTTGCAGCCAGCTCTGGTAGGGGGTGGGCGTGCCGACTGAGGTTCCATTGCGCTGCACCCAGGCGGAAGTCGTGGAGCTGTTCACCGCGCGGATGCGATAGTCGTAGACGACTCCCGGCAGCACGGTGTCGTTGAGAGCCATGGCACCTGCGGGGATCGTCTGAACCGGTGCAAAGGCTCCATTACGCGGCCGCCGTTCCACTTCATACGAGGTCGCTCCGCCGACCTGATCCCATGCGAGTTGGATCTGCGCTGGTGCTTGCGGGGTGAGCGTGAACCTCGTGGGCGCAGGGAGGGCGCCGATATCGGTGATCGTCACGTAGCGGAATCGCGCGAGCTGAAAGTTCCCGGAGGTATCACCATGATGATACAGGCCCCAGAGCGCGGCGGTCGGGAGCGTGATCGTTGTCGTGCCCAGGAGATCCCAGGCGCCGCCATCGGTCGAAGTCTCTGCGGTGAAGGTATTGCCGCTCCGGGTCAGGCGGACCCACCGTGGAGCGAGCAGGTTGTTGTTCGAGCCGGGGAGCAGCGCGATGTTGCCGTCGGTGAAGGAACGGGTCGCGAGGTTGGTCCCGACGTTGGTGCCGGCGATCTGCGCCGAGGCCATCGGCGCGTCGCTGGCCGTGAGCCCGCGGATCATCAATCCGGAACGGGCGTTGGCTTGGAGCGGCAGCGGTGCATCGATGAATGCGGTGATCACGCCATCGCCCGTGCGCGATTGGTGGATGAAGCGGCCATTGTCCGTCGTCGTGGCCGACCCGCCGGCCACCGCGGAGCCGATCGCGTTCTCGGCGAAGACCGCGGCCGAAGAATCGGTGACCGTGCCGAGGATTACCTGGGTCCAGGGCGCCGGCAGGGTCGCGGCAGGATCTTCGATCAAGACGCGCGTCACCGTCTGCTGGGCGAGCGGCGCGAAGCCGGTCGGCGCGCTCAGGGTGTAGTTAAATTGCCGCGGGAGCTGGGCCGGGGTGCCCGTCGTGACGGTCACGTTGATCGTCCGCGTCCCGCTCTCGCCATCGGCGAAGCTCACCGGCCCGGTGGCATTCGTGTAGTGGATTCCGGCGATGGCGGAGACGTCCGAGGTTGTGCCGGTCACGGACGATGCGCCGGAGTTTCCGCCAAAGCGATTCACCTGCAGCACCGCGGTGCCGGCACTGCGATTCACTTTCAGCCGCGCCGCCGTGAGATCCAGGAAACCACCCGCGGCATCGGCTGCCGCCTCGTCCGACGGCAGTGAGCTTCCGGCGGTGCCATTCGCGACGACGCGGTAGTAATAGACCACACCGTCGGTGAGGGATCGGACATCTGTGAAAGAGGTCACATTCGCGGCGACCGTGGCGCGCAGACTGAAGCTGCCACCGACTCCCACCCGACGCTCGATGCGAAAGCCGGTTTCGTCGGGAGAGTTGTCCGTCCACGAGAGCCATACCTGGTTGGACGAAATTGTCTGCGCCGCGAGGTTACTCGGATTAAAGGGTGGAGCGGTCGCGGCGGCACTGGCGGTGATCGTGGCGAATACGCCCTGACTAAGGTTCTGATAGCTGCCGCCCGGCACGAGTTCGAGTTTCAAGGTCCGCACCAAGTAGCGATAGCCACTTCCGACGGCCGGCGTCGCATCGGTGAAGCCGGGCAACGTGAGCGGCGTCGTGGTGAGTCGGGAAAAGGCGCCCGTCGTGCCCGTGGCACGATAGACGTGGTAGCCGAGGAGTTCGGTCTCGGTGGAAGCATCCCAGCGCAAGGTGACGCTGCCTGCCGAGGCGGTAGCGGCCAGATTTCGCGGTGGTTCGACCATGTGCAAGCGCAGCGTCGGATCGCCCATGAGTCCGGCATGGACGCCCCGGCCGCCGTTCGATGGCGTGTAGCTGCCCCCGTTGTTATTCATCGAGAGCCGCGCCGCGTAGCCGATCGTGTCGCCGAGACCGGCGGGATGCATGAAAAAGTAAGCGCGTCCCGACCAGTAACAAGTGAGCCCAAGGGAGTCGCCCGTCGCCGTGCCCGCCAGCGGAGCGCGCATGAAGTTATTCGCCGAATCCCAGTCGCCATGGTAGCTGCCGAAGAGCAGGGTGAAAACGACGCGGCTCGGCAGACGGCCAAAGTCAGTACTGGTGCCGACGGAGCTCGCGCTGGTGTAGCTGCCGCCGCCATTGCCATAGCCAAAGAGATAGGTGTCACTCGCGGCTTGAGTGAACCACTGTCCGGTCAAAGGCAGATCCACGTTCCCGCCGACGCTACTGAGCGCTGCAGCCCAGCCACTGGAGGCGAAAGATTCCCCGCCGAAGTAACCGAAGCCATCGCGAAGCATCGAGCGTCGGGGCACATTTACATAAGCGCCAAGTCGGTGCCGGAATGCGTGGGCCTTGCGGAGATAGCGGCGCAGCAGCGTGGTCTCGTTCACCACCGCGGCGGGAGCCTGCGTCATTCCCGAGAGATCGACGCGGCCGACTTGCAGTTCGAGGTCCGATGGGAGACTGCTTTGGTCGAACTTGCCGTCGCCAGGAATGTTGTAGTTGCGCGAACTGCTGGCCGAGGTGTTGTTCGCCGTGGCATCAGTCCACACGCCGTCCATGTCGCCGTAGTAACCGTCCGCCGGCCATGCGCCGATGTGGTCGCCGTGTCCATCCGGCGCGATGACGCCGGAATAAGGCACCGGGACATGACCGAGCAGATACACGGCTTTGACGTTCGTCGGGTCAGCGTTGTAAGCGGCCTTGATCTGCAGCTTCACATTGGCCGGAGTGTCCGTGCGCAGGGCCGGGATCGTCTGCACGCTCCACCCATCGCCCATGAGATCGTCCGTGAGCGTCGCGATCTCGGGGGCAAGCACCGCGAACATCGTATTGTCGATCACGAGCAGCACCGTGCCTCGGTATTCCACCGCCGGAACATTGAAACCGGCTGAGAGGTAGCCGATCGGCCGCGACGGTGAGAGTCCCGTGTAAGTACGCTCGAGCCAGTATTCATACTCCACACCGGCTGCGGCGGTGGGATCGGCGTAGCTTGTGTCCGCCGTGGGGAGCGTCGCTGTGAGCGGCCAAGTTGTCCCGCCCTTCACCCGCCGGTAGAGCTTCTGACCGGTCACTGCGGCTTGCTGGCGTTGCGTCCACGTGAGTGTGAGATGCGGCGGGGTGGGGGACGGGGTCGCAGCCAGGTCCAGAGCAAAGTCGCGAGTGACCTGTGCGCGGCTATCGGTCGCAGTGAAGAGCAGGAGAAACGCAATGGTGGCCCGGAGCCAGCGCCGAAAGGTGAGTGTGCGAGGACTGCTCATGCAGCGGGGAGGGGACTGGCAGTAGAGTGGCCAGCCCATCAGGAGATTGGCGCAACGACAGCGCCCACGCAAACGCATACCTTTGGGCGCTGGCCGCATCATTCGCCCCGAAGCTTTTGGTGATCGCCCTTCAGCGCCCTCACGTCGTGGCGCAGTTCCTTGCGCAGGATGTATCGGCTGACGGCGGTGGTGAGGATCGCGAGGAAGAAAACCTTCAGCGGCGTGGGTTGCTTCAACTCGTGCACAAGCGCCGCCGCTACAGCGGCGCACAGGCCGAGTTCGACCATCACCATGGCCAGGAAACCGAGCCAGGGATGAGGAGGGGCCACTCGGTCGGCTTCGGCAGAGAGATAGCGCCAGTGGAGCGAGGCCTGCACCGCCGTAGAGACGAGCAGCGCCCCGACGGAAGCTGGGACGATCCCCACCCCAGAGCCATGGAGCGAAAGAAAGATCGGAAACGCCACCGCGCAGCTCAGCACGTAACTGGCGACGAACTTCGTGATCGGCGCGATCCGCGGGTAACGATGATCGTAAAGGCGGCTCAGGTGCTCGAGGTAGCGCGCCTGTTCGCGGAGCGAGAGTTTGGAGCGGCCATGTTGCCGGAGCCCGAAATGAATGGGCGTCTCCTCGACCCGCATCCATGGATTCTTGCAGAGGAACTCGAGGGCGATCTTGAAACCCATCGGAGCCAGCCCGTGCGACCGCGTGTAAGTCTCCCGGCTTAAAGCAAAGTATCCGCTCAGCGGATCCGTGATCCGGCCGCAAATGGGCCGGGCGAGCAGCCGGGCGATCACGGAGTTGAGTTTCCGCGCATCGCTCCACGCCACGGCCGTTGTCGCCCCGGGCACGTGGCGCGAAGCCAGCACGAAGTCCGCCTGCCCATTGCAGATCGGATGGACGAGTTCCGGGAGCGCCTCCGGTGGATGTTGCAAATCGGCATCCATGACGACCAGCACGTCGCCCGTGGCTTGCTCGAGTCCGTGTAACACCGCCCCGCTCAATCCACTTTTCCGCCGCTCCCGACTCAACAGCCGAACGGGATGCGCCGCGGCCAGGGTGCGGCAGGTGCCGGGTGTGTCATCTGTGCTCTGATCGTCCACGACCAGGATCTCGAGGTCCACATCCGACAGCGCTGCGTGAATGCGTGGCACCAGCACCCGCAGGTTCTCCGCTTCGTTAATGGTCGGCACGATCACGGAGACCTGGACCGTCTGCTTTGGCGATATTCCTGAAGAGGACAAGCGATGTCTAGTGGTGCAACTCTACCGGGTGCCGACGCTGGCGGGTGAAATCAGAGGGGGTGGCCTTTTCGGAAGTTCCGTGAGGTCGCCAGCATGCGGCCAGCCTTGGAGCGTGTGCTGACCCGCGTGCAGAAACACATACGCCCCCACGGGGCATTTCCTCCATCCCGACATATCCGGAAAGCCCTCCGCGACGCGGGCCGCACGGTCGTCGAGAGCCATGGCGGCTGGAATGATAATCACCAGGTTATCGACCGTTCCGTGGAAGCGTTGTGCCTGTTGAAAGAAGGTGCGCTCGATACTGTCGTTGTGGGGCGCGGCGGCACGATTGCTTTGGATCATCGACAGCCACTCCGGCATCGGAAAGTAGAACAGATTGTTGCCGCTGCTTAGCTCTGTGTCGAGCGCCTCGACGGCCTCGACGACCTCGTGATCGGCTTCGAGAAAGGCAAACCCTCCAACTCTGGGCGCATGTTCATTGCGTCGGACTTTGGCAACCCATGAAGACAGTCCGAACGAAAACGCGAAGAGAATGATCAACCCAGTGGCATAACGAACCACCCGTTGAGTGGCTGCCATGGCGAGTTCGATGGCGCCCGGGAGAAGCAGGATTCCCATCAGGCGGAAATGCCGTTCCTCGACGTAAACAGCACCCTGAGTGAGAACGAAAATAACTCCGATCATCGTCGCGGTGATGCCCAGCGTCACGGAGCTATAAGTCACATTATCCCAGTGGTGGCGAAGGATCGCGATCGTCAAGGGAACAGAGATGAAAGCGACGAGCAACAAGCAGCCGAAAGAGCGCGATGAACCCAGTGCGCTCTGCAGACCTTCGGGGTGGAAGACCAAGCGATTGAGGATGTGGAAGAAAGACAATGCGGAGCCAAGCGGCGCACCGAGGGCAAAGAGGGCTTTCTCCGTCACGAAGGCGAAGTGGAACGGGTCGTGTGCGGCAGTCCAACCACGCGACGTGTGGAGGCATGTGAGGGCTCCGTAGAAAGCGGCAAAGAGCAAAAGATAGAGTGCCGCGCTGCGAAGCAGCGATTTCACTCGTTGTTCTCCTGGCTGGCGTGCTTCGACAAGGAGCAGGCCAACGATCAGGCTCAAGACGAGCGGGGCCGCCGAGAGTTTCATGAATGCGGCGGCCAGGAAGAGCAAAGGCAGCAGCAGCATTGTGCCTGATCGGAGGGCAGTCAGGCGCAGCGTCCAAAGCACCAGCCACGGAGAAATTCCGAAGAGCAGCACCTCTCCGCCAGGATAAGTATTGAAGGAATAAGTAACCCAGTAGGAACCGGTCATGGAGCCGCAGGCGAGGAGGGAGGCGCGTTCGGAAATCCCAAGGTAACGAAACAAATGCATCGTGCCCAGCAAGCCCGCGAGCGTGCAGGCGAGGGTGGTGGCCACAACGGCGTGCCTCATCGACATTCCCATGGTGGTGAAGAGCGCCGGGATGAGATATTGCCCAGGGGTAAAACAGGCCAGAAAGGTGGGCGCGTCGGTGGCGATGTTGGAAGGATCGACGTTCCAGTAGCAGTTCCACGGGGCGCCGCGTTGCTGGCAAAACCAGCTCCATAGACCCCAACTCGCATCTGCTCCCACGGCAGGCGGCACGAAGAAGCCGACGACGCCAAAGGCGAGCGGAACGGCGAAGATGACCCACCAGAGCCAGCTGCGATCCGGCGACGGAATCTGTTCGTCGAGCCGCCGTGGTTCAGAGTTTTCGCCTTTCATGCAGCGCTCGGCAGCGTGCCTTCCCGACCGCTATTGCCAAGCTCTTTGTCCGCCAACGGCGAATCCGATGCGCCTCAACGGTCTTGCACTGCACTTCGTCCCGACCTTCACTTCATGCGTCATGAAATTTCATCCCCTCCGTCCGCTCGCATTTTTCTTTCTCGCTACAGTGCTCCCGCTCTCCGCAGCGGAGACTTATCTCCACTTTCCCGCCAAGGAGGGTCCCGGCCAGGGCCGGAAGGTCGTCCTGCTCGCAGGCGACGAGGAATACCGCTCCGAGGAGTCCATGCCGATGCTCGGCAAAATCCTTAGCCAGCGTCATGGGTTCGATTGCACGGTGCTTTTCTCTGCGGATGCGGATGGAGCGATCAAGCCGGGTGGTGGCGAACTGCTCACGCATCCCGAGGCCTTGGATTCAGCTGAGGCCATCGTGATGTCGCTGCGGTTTCGTCACTGGGACGATGACGCGATGAAGTGTTTCGAGGCGGCCTTGCTTCGCGGCGTGCCGATCGTGGCGCTGCGGACTTCTACGCATGCCTTCAATTTCAAACCCGAAAGCCCGTGGGCCAGGTACAGTTTCAACGCCACCGCGCCGTGGGTCGGCGGGTTTGGTCGCGAAGTGCTCGGCGAGACCTGGGTGGCGCATCACGGCAAACACAAGGTCGAAGGTGCCCGCGGAATCGTCGTCGCTGAAGCGAAGGATCACCCGCTCTTGAAAGGGGTGCGCGAGGTTTTCGCCGAGAGTGACGTTTACACCGCCGCGCCTCCGGCGGACGCGAAAGTGCTGCTGCTGGGCGAAGTGACCGCCACGCTGGACCCCACAAGCCCCGCGGTGGAGGGCTCCAAGAACAACCCGCAGCAGCCGGTCGTCTGGACCCGTGAATACAAAAACGCGACTGGAAAAGTGAACCGCGTCTTCACCACGACAATGGGTGCCTCGTGCGATCTCGACAACGAAGGCCTGCGGCGGTTGGTCGTGAACGCCGTCTTCTGGGGTCTCGGCCTCGAGGTGCCGGAGAATGCGAACGTGGAATACGTCGATGCTTACAGCCCGACGTTCTTCGGCTTCGGTGGCGAGCGGGTCGGTGGGAAGGTCTCCGATCATGCCCTCGGCAAGGCGCTCCCGCCGCCGCTGGGAATCGGGAAGTAGATCAGCCAGGGATCGTCGGTTTCCGAAGCGCCCCGACAAAAGCGCACACCGCTCTCTGCGCCCACCAGCGTGGCCGCCACTCAATGGCGCAGGCGCGGCGGAAATGGGAGCAGGCGATGCGCGGTTCATGTCGCCAGTGCAGGCTGCCAGCCGCTGCCCACGCCTCCGCCGCAAGCCTTCGCCGAAGGCTGAGCGGGATCTTGTCCCAGTCGAGGTGTTGATCGAGCACGCGCGCCGCAGCTTCCGCCATGGCTGCACTGTGCGCTGACATTGCTCCACCATGCTTCCGGTAGCGGCAGGTCTCGCGATGGGTGTAGGCAAACCGCCCGCCCGCCCGCGCACAGCGCATCCACATCTCGCGATCTTCGACGTGCTGAAACCCGGGATTAAATCCCCCGACCTGCTGCCAGAGCGCTTTCGAAAGGAGCACGGATGACGGCTGGACGACGTAGCGATTCTCGAAAAGGGAACATGGAAACTCCGCCACTGCGCGGGCATCGGGCGCCCGTCGTTCCAAGTCCGCGCCGGAATCGCTGTCGAAGAGCACGGAGCCACCATGCACGAGATCGACTCCGCCTGCCGCGATGCGATGGAAGCAGGTCGTGAGGTGATCCGGCGTCCACAAGTCGTCACTATCGAGGATTGCAATCCACGGTGCCTTTGCGGCGGTGATGCCCGTATTCCGAGTTACCGTGAGCCCGCGATTTTTCTCATGCCGGATGAAATGCACCGGCTGCGCGCCACCGGCGGCAAACTCGGCGACCATGCGCTCGGTGCCATCGTGCGAGCCATCCTCGACCACGATGAGTTCCCAATCGATCCACGTCTGGGCGCGGATCGAGCGGAGCGTCTCGACGAGAAAGCGCTCCGCCTTGTAGGCTGGGATGCAAATGCTGATGGCGGGAATGTCAGGCAAGCCCCCTATGTCGAGGGCCGATGCGCCGGCGAAAAGCACGAAATGAAATCCGCAGAAGGCGGCGGAATCTTCTCGCGGCGTATTCGTCTCCGCGCTTGCCCCACGATCACAAAAAAGGCACCTCATCACCTCATGTCCGAAACCGTACTGCTAGCCGTGAATGGCACCCTCATGCGGGGCCTGGAGTTGAACCCGAACATGCTCGCGGTGGGCGCGAGTTTCGTCCGCGAAGATCGGACGGAACCGGCCTATCGCCTTTACTCGATCAACGACCGCCACCCCGGCATGGTCCGCGTCGTGGAGGGCGGTGTGGCGGTGGCGGTCGAGATCTGGGCCGTCCCGCCGGACGGACTGGCGTCGATCCTCCTTAAGGAACCGCCGGGACTTTCCATCGGAAAGGTGCAGCTCGCGAGCGGCGGAGAAGTACTCGGAGTACTCGCGGAGCCCATCCTCTGCGCCGGTCAGCGGGAGATTTCGGAATTTGGCGGTTGGCGGGCTTACGCGGCGACGCGCGGTTAGTCTTCGATCAAGAGCGCCAGCGCCTGCCCGGCTTCGACGGTCTTGCCCGGCGCGACGAGGAGCCGCTCGACGCGACCCGCACACGGTGCCGTGACCGCGGTTTCCATCTTCATGGATTCGAGGATCACGATCTTGTCGCCCTCCTTCACCGAGTCGCCTTCCTTCACCGCGATCTGCCACACACTCCCCGGCAGATGGGCCGCGACCAGTCGCCCGCCCGCCGGGAGGGTGATCTCTTCCGGCGCGACCTCGGCTGCCGTCTCGGTCGCTACCACATTCTGCCCCGCGACCACCCAACGGTCGCGTTCCTCCGCAAAGGCTGCGCGCTGCTGCCCACGGAAAGCCGCGATCGACTCCGCATTCGCCGAGAGGAACGCCTGATAGTCCTTGAGTCGAAAGGTTCCCTCTTCGACGCGGAGTTGGAATTTTCCCGTCAGGAATTCCTCGCGGTGACGCTGCAACTCCTCCGCGGTGACCGGGTAGAACCGCACCTGGTCGAAGAACCTCAGGAGCCACGGCTTGCCCGGAGTGAAGTCGCGCGTGGTGCGGTAGGTATTCCACACCTGCACCGTGCGTCCGACGAATTGATAACCGCCCGGCCCTTCCATCCCGTAGATGCACATGTAGGCGCCGCCGATGCCGACGGCATTCTGCGGAGTCCAGGTGCGGGCGGGATTGTACTTCGTCGTCACCAGCCGATGCCGCGGGTCGAGCGGCGTGGCCACCGGTGCGCCGAGATACACGTCGCCCAGGCCAAGCACCAGATAGCTCGCGTCGAAGACGATTCGCTGCACGTCGTCGATGCTCGCGAGACCATTGATGCGGCGGATAAATTCGATGTTACTCGGACACCACGGCGCATCGGGCCGGACGGTCTGCGTGTACTTTTCGATCGCCAGCCTTGTCGAAGGATCGTCCCACGAGAGGGGAAGGTGAACGATGCGCGAGGGCACCTCGATTTCGTCCACGTCGGGCAGTTCCGCCTCTGCGTGGCGCAGTGTGTCCATCAGTTCGTGGAGTGGCAGTCGGCGCGAATCGTAGTGGATCTGCAGCGAGCGAATGCCCGGCGTGAGATCGGCGATACCCGGAATGTGCCGCGCCTCCAGCCAGGCCATGAGCGCATGCACGCGGAAGCGCAGCGCGAGATCGAGGACCAGTGGGCCGTATTCGACGAGGAGGTACTTGTCGCTCGCCCGGCGGTAGCACACCGCCACGCGATTCGCCTCCCCAGGCAGCCGATCCTCGACCGCATCCTCCAGCGGGCGCTCCACCGCCGCGCGCGCCGCGACGGTCAGCGAGGCGATCTCGCGATCCTGCTCGAGTTCACGGGCATTGGCCTCCGCCATCGACATCCGGTGAAAGCGCACGGTGTCGCCTGGTTTGAGCTGCCCGATCTTCCACAACTCGGCCTCCGCGATACACGCCGGGCAGACGAAACCACCGAGGCTCGGTCCATCCGGACCGAGGATGATCGGCATATCTCCGGTGAAGTCGATCGCACCCACGGCATACGCATTGTCGTGGATGTTTGAAGGGTGCAGCCCCGCTTCGCCCCCGTCGGAACGCGCCCATTGCGGCTTCGGTCCAATGAGTCGCACGCCGGTCCGGTTGGAGTTGAAATGCACTTTCCAATCGGTCGCAAAGAACATCGCGATGTCCGCGTCGGTGAAAAAGTCTGGCGCGCCGTGCGGGCCGTAGATCACGCCGATCTCCCAAGCATGGCTGTAGACTGGCATGAGCGAGTCGGGAAGCACCGTGTCGACCGTTGATTCTGGCTCACTCGCACCGATGGGGAGTACATCTCCGAGCCGGAGCGCGCGCCCGCCGTGCCCGCCGAACTGTCCGAGCGTGAACGTCGCGCGACTGCCCAGAAAGCGCGGCACGTCGATGCCGCCACGTACTGCGAGGTAGGCTCGCGCACCCGCTCCCTGAACGGCGCGGAAACGCAGGATGTCGCCCACATGAACTGCCAACACCTGCCAGCGCGAAACGCGCAGTCCATTGACCTCCGCCTGCATGTCTGCGCCGGTGATCGCGATCTCCGTTGCCGAGTTAAAGCGCACGGTCGGGCCGGTCATCATGCACTCGAGCCCGGCGGCGGACTCGGGGTTGTTCACGAGGCGGTTCGCAAACCGAAAGGCGAGCGCATCCATCGGGCCGGATGGCGGAACGCCCACATTCCAAAAGCCGACACGCCCCGGATAGTCCTGCACTGTCGTTTGTGCTCCGGCATCGAGTACGTCGATGCTGCGCGGCGCGTACTGAAACTCACTCAGAGACTTCGTGATGATCCGACCTTCGGCAAATTCCCGCGTCGCGAGGATCTGCCGTAGATACTCTACATTCGACTCGATCCCTCCGAAGGAAGTGCCCGCCAGCGCCGCTTTCATGCGGACGATGGCCTCGTCGCGATCTGGTGCGTGGACGATGATCTTCGCGAGCATCGGATCGTAGAAGGGCGTCACCTCCGTGCCGTCCTCGACCCATGTTTCGCAACGCGCATCTTGATGGAAACAGACTTCGGTGAGCGTGCCGCAACTTGGCTGGAAGTTCTTATTCGCATCCTCCGCATAGATCCGGACCTGGATGGAATGCCCGCGCCTGCGGTCTTCGTAGACATCCATGAAACTCGTGTCTCCCGCAGCGAGGCGCACCATCCACTCGACGAGGTCAACTCCAGTAACTTCCTCCGTCACGCCATGCTCCACTTGCAGCCGGGTGTTCACTTCGAGGAAGTAGTAAGCTCCCGTTTCGGCATCGAAGACAAACTCGACCGTTCCCGCGGAGCGATATTTCACCGCCTCGCCGAGCTTGATCGCGGCCTCGAATAATCCGGCCCTTTGCTTCTCGCTCAACCCCGGCGCAGGCGTTTCCTCGATCACTTTCTGATTGCGACGCTGTGCGGAACAATCGCGCTCCCCTAACGCAAGTACGCGTCCCTTTCCATCGCCAAAGATCTGCACCTCGATGTGCCTCGCATGGGAGACAAACTTCTCCACAAAGATCCCGGAGTCTTTGAAGTTCGTGCGGCTCAGTCGCTCGACGCTGGTGAAAGCGTCAATCACTTCTTCGTTACTCCAGCAGACGCGCATGCCGATCCCGCCCCCGCCGGCAGTGCTCTTCAACATCACCGGATAACCGATGCGCAGACCGGCTTCCGCGGCCTCCGCCGCCGTGGCGAGCAAGCCCGTGCCTGGACAGAGGGGAACGCCATGCTCCTCCGCGATCGCTCTGGCGGTGTGCTTCAATCCGAACCGACGCATCTGCTCAGGAGTCGGTCCGATGAACGCCAGCCCCGCGCGCTCGCAAGCCTCGGCAAAGTCTGCATTCTCACTCAAGAATCCGTAGCCGGGATGAATTGCTTGCGCCCCGGTGTGGCGGGCAGCGTCCAGCAACTTATCCACTTTCAAGTAACTCTCCGCGACCGGCGGAGGACCGAGCAGAATCGCTTCGTCCGCATCCACGACATGCAGGGAGTGGGCGTCGGCCTCCGAATACACGGCCACGCTACCCACGCCGAGCCGCTTCAGCGTCCGTGTGATGCGGCGGGAAATAACGCCGCGGTTGGCGATGAGGACTTTTTTAAACATTCGCTCTCAGTCCCAAATCAAGAGCCGCACCGGAGTGGGGTTGTAACCGTTGCAGGGGTTGTTCAGTTGAGGGCAATTTGAGATTAGGCAAATCACGTCCCTATCGGCGCGCATCTCGACATAGCGGCCCGGGGCGGAGATGCCATCCGCAAAGGTCAATCCGCCATCCGGCGTGACGGGCACGTTCATGAAGAAATTGATATTGTGGGTGATGTCGCGCTTTCCGAGACCCATCTTCCGCGCGCCGAGCAGGAAGCTATCCCGGCATGCATGCATAAACCGCTTTTCGATGGCATAACGCACCATATTACTCTCGCAGGCGCAGGCGCCGCCGAGAGTGTCGTGCCGACCACAGGTGTCGGCGGTGATGGTCAGCAGCACATTGCCCCGCGTAGAAATCAGTCTGGTTCCCGTCGTAAGATAGATCGCATCTTGTTCCCGGATGGTATCCTGCGCGCTGTAGCGATCGGCAGGATCGTGCGCATTGTAAAAGAGAGTGTCAGCTGCCTGATTGCCTTCGAGGTCTTCGACGCGGAAGGTCTGGCCGTGCTTGATCTCGTGAATCCAGGGATCTCCCGCCGGCAGGATGAAATCGTAAACGGCCTGAGCCGGATCGAAACGGCTTTCGGTCAAGGTGCTCATAAGAAGTAGCGCTCGGTCAGGGTAAAGCCGCGTTGGTTCTCTGCGCAGAAGTTTCGGCAGTAGTCGTCCGGTCCGGGCGGAGGCGGCGTCCATACGGTGAGATGGACCGGCTTGGGCGCGTAAGTTGGGGACGTGTCGAGCGGATGGACGCACGTGTTGAGCACGAGGAGGGCGTTCATTTCCGCCCGGAGATCGACATAGGCACCAGGACGCGAGTTTCCGGGCTGAAATGCCATCCTGCCCTCCTCATCCACCGTCACCTTGCTGAACAAATTCACGTTCATCCCGAGGTCGCGTTCATCCATCCCATACTTCCCGAGCTCCGTCAGAAAATTGTCGCGTGCATTCCGATACCAAGCATTGCGCGCCGTCTGGTAGGTTTCCACGCCATACTTTGCCTCAACAATCGCTGCATTCGAAGCCCCGGCGAGCGGGTCGTGCCAGCCACATGCGTCCTCCGTGATGGAGACGAGGATGCGACCCATATCCGTGTAGAGGCAGTGTCCCCTTGTCAGCCGGGCCGTGTGCTGGCACTTGAGCGTGTCGGGAAGATTCAACCGCTCGGCGAGAATTTCAAAGTTGTAGAGGAGCATCGCGACATTCGCGCCACCCTCCACGTCGGTGAGCCGCAGAGTGGTTCCCTGTTTCAAGACGTGCGACCAATTCGCACCGGCAGGAACGACTTCCTCAAAGCGGATGAGCGCGGGGTCAATCATGCGTCAGTAGATCGGTGGCAGAATGGTGGAAGTGACGTTCAGATAGCCGTGCTTGACGCCGCGGCAGGTGATGAGTTCGTCCGCGATCCGTTTGAGTCGCAGTCCAGGTCCCTGCACCAGCAGCACCTCGAGACTGTGTTGGCGCTCGAGGTGGACGTGCTGCGAGGAGATGATCTCCTTGAGGTGCTTGCGCTGGATCTTCATCAACCGGCTTTGCAGGCCATTTTTTGAGTGGTCATAGATCAGCGTAATCGTGCCGGCCATGATTTGCCGACCGAGCTGCTGCTCGTGCTGTACGAGTTGCTCGCTAATCATTTTCGAGATCGCCTCCGAGCGACTCGCGAAGCCCCGGGCCGCGACCATGGCGTCGAGTTCATCGTAGAGCGTGCCCGGCAGGGAAATGCTGATGCGGCTGGCGGTAGTTTTCTTTCGGGTGCGGGGCATGAGCGAGAGACGAGGGTAGGAGCTAACATGCACGCTGGAGCAGCGTCGAGGGAAAGTATTACGCTTTCCACGTTTCGTGATACGGCACTCGCCGGAAGCGGTCTCGTTTTGCGCATTTACGCTGCGCCGTTTTGTCCAGCGTGCGGGATTTTCCGCCTCACAAAAAGGCGTCTAAATCGTTCACTGAACATTTTTACCCACGGCTGCGTGCGATCGCGGCATCAACAGGGGGCGGTGGCACGGGCCTTGCAAACCGCGCAGCTAGATGCTTTCGGCGTCACCTGCCAATCGTGCAGAAGGCACTGGAACGGTCGCTCTTTTACTCCACCAAAACCACAACCATATGAAACTCCTCACCCTCCTGTCCTCCATTCTAGCCGTCAGCCTGGCGATTCCTGTGTCGGCGGCGCCGTTGAAGATCGGCTACTCAGACTGGCCTGGTTACACCGCCTTTGAAATCGCCAAACAAAAGGGCTGGTTTAAGGAAGCCGGCATCGAAGTCGAGATGATCTGGTTCGACTACCTGCCGTCACTCGATGCTTTTTCGGCGAACAAGATTGACGGTGTGTGCGTGGTCGCGACGGACGCGTTGGTCAACGGCGCCAACGGCGCGAAGAGCAAGATTATCGCTCTGCTCGACTACACGGACGGCAACGACATGGTCATCGGCGCCCCGGGGATCAACTCGATCAAGGATCTGAAGGGCAAAAAAATCGGCCTCGAAGTCACGCTCGTCGAGCACCTGCTCCTCCTGAAAGCGCTTGAAGCGAATGGCATGAAGCAGTCCGACATCGAATTGGTGAATACCCCGACCAACGAAACGCCACAGACGCTTGCCTCGGGCAAGGTGGCCGCTGTCGCCGCGTGGTATCCGATCTCCGGTCAGGCGCTGAAGACGGTCGCCGGCTCGAAGCCGCTCTTCACCAGCGCGGAAGCAAAGGGCCTGATCTACGACGTGCTGGCAGTGAGCCCGACCAGTCTTGCGAAGAACAAGGCCGGTTGGGAGAAGGTCGTCGCCATCTATTACAAGTGCGTGGACTACATCCTCGACCCTGCGACGAAGGACGATGCCGTGAAGATCATGTCGGCGAAGGTCGGCGTGGATGCCGCGGAATACATGAAGGCGATTCCGGGGACGAAGTTCCTCACGCTGGCCGAAGCGAAGGCGGCATTCAAAAAAGGCCCCGGCCTCGAATCGATCTACGGTTCGATGAACGTCGGCAATAAGTTCAATCTTGATAACAAGGTGTATAAAGTCTCGCAGAAGCCGGAGAGCTATCTTTTGCCGAGTATTGTCGAAGGCCTGAAGTAGTCGCGACGAGGCGTACACCCGGGCGAACTTATGGCCTCGGACGACTGGCTGGGACTGAAAGAGGAGCTGCCGCATCACCGCAAGGTGGTGCTGACAATTTGTTCGTTTCTGATCCCGCTCGCGCTGTGGGCGATCGTGAGTTACGTGCCCTGGCTGTGGCATCCGAACGTGAAGGTCACGGCGCCGGGAGACGTGGACTACTTCATCGAGGAAATGGAGTTGCCGCGTGCCGACTTCCAGCGCGAGCTGGAGAAGGTGAAAGCCGCTGGTGGGACGCTGCCCGAGGGTGAACGCGTGAACCCAGTGTATCTGCCGGCGCCACACAAGGTGGCGAAGGCATTTTACACCGCGTTCAGCACCGAGCCGCGGCTGCCGAACGAGCCGTGGCTTCATGAGTCGCTCCTGCATTCGATCAAGACGATCGTTTCAGGGTTTCTCCTCTCGTCGCTGCTCGGTGTGCCTCTCGGAATTCTGTGCGGGAGTTTCCGGTTCTTTTCCAAGCTGCAGGAACCGTTCATCGAGTTCTTTCGCTACCTGCCGGCGCCGGCGTTTGGCGCGTTGTGCGTGGCCATTCTCGGCATCGACGATGGGCCAAAGATCGCGATCATCGTGATCGGCACCTTTTTTCAGCAGGTGCTGGTGATCGGGAATACAGTCCGCAAGGTGGACCCGGCCCTGATCGAGGCGGCGCAGACGCTGGGTGCAAAGGGCTGGAACCTCGTGCGCCGAGTGATCATCCCAGCGTCGATCACCGACGTTTATACCGACATGCGTATCCTCCTCGGTTGGGCGTGGACTTACCTCATCGTCGCGGAAGTCGTGGGCACGATGAGTGGTATTACCTTCTTCATCAATCAACAGGCGCGGTATCGGAACTTCGATAACGTCTTCGCGGCGATTGGGATGATCGGCATCATCGGTCTGGCTACCGATATGCTCCTCGCCTGGCTTGGCACGGTGCTCTTTCCGTGGAAGCGGAAGGGCCGCCGCAAGGTGAAGCCGATTCCGATCTCGATGATCGCGAAACAGAACCGTGGCGATGAAAACCCAACCGAGGTCGCGCCTCCGGCGGTGCCGGAGGAGAAGGTGGCCGAGGTGATCCAACCGGAACCGGCCGTTGTGTCGCCCGCCATCACGAAGCCTGCGCAATCCTGAACCCATGAGTGCCACGATCGATCTCCCCGATTACCGCAAACAGGCGCCTTCGGTCGCCGAGCGCTTCAAAAAGATCCAGAGCCGTCCGGTAGTGCTGAGTGTCGATGACTTGAAAAAGTCGTTCGGGCCGGAAGGTCAGGAACATGTGGTCTTTGATGATGTCTCAATCGACATTCACCGCCGCGAATTCATCACGATCATCGGCCCGAGTGGCTGCGGAAAGAGCACCTTCATCCGCATCGCCGCGGGACTCGATCAGGCCTCAGGTGGAAAGATGCTGCTTGATGGCAAGCCGATCGCCGGTCCCGGCCCGGACCGCGGGATGGTGTTCCAGGGGTACACGCTGTTCCCGTGGCGCACGGTGAAGGAGAACGTGATGTTTGGCCTCGAAATGCAGGGCAAGTCCACGAGCGAAGCAGAGTCCACTGCCCGCGAGTGGCTGGAAATGGTGGGACTCGCGCGCTTTGAAGAATCTTATCCGCACGAACTTTCCGGTGGCATGAAGCAACGCGTGGCGATCGCCCGCGCGCTGGCGGCCGAGCCTCGCGTTCTGATCATGGACGAACCCTTCGGCGCGCTCGACGCGTTGACTCGCTGCAAGATGCAGACCTACCTGCTGCAGATCTGGAAGAAGGTGGACATCACGATTCTCTTCATCACTCACGATCTCGACGAGGCGATCTATCTCTCCGACCGGATTCTTGTGCTTGGGGTGAATCCCGGCGGCGTCCGCGAGATCATTGAGAATCCGGTTCCGCGTCCCCGATCGATCGAGCAGTTTCTTTCACCCGAGTTCATCGCGCTCAAGGCGCGGCTCGATCATCTCATTCACGCTCCGACCGGCGACGCCGATGACGAGGAGGACAGGCTGCCCGTGATCAAGATGACCACCGCGGGTGACGAAGTGGAATGATCACGCCCGCGCCAGTGTTTCTCGCCGAGGCGCAAAGCCGCGAAGGGATGAAGAGCGTTGCTGCGACTCGCTCCGCCCTTCGCGACTTTGCGTCTTTGTGGCGGAGCCCGTGGCCGTGAATGCTGCGCGCTACACGCCCGGGCCTCGCTTCCGCTGGCCCGAGGGTTTCCGCTGTGCGGCGATGTTGTGTTTCGACGTCGATGGGGAAACAACGGCGCTCAGCGAAGATCTCGCGCTGGCAAAGCGGCGCACGCTGATGTCGCAGTGCGGATATGGCCCGCGGATCGGCGTGCCGCGCTTGCTTGGTTTGCTGGAGCATCTCGCGGTGCCGGCGACGTTCTACATTCCTGGCTACATCGTGGAGCAGCATCCGCGGATGACGACGGCGATCGCGGAGCGCGGGCACGAGATCGGGCTGCATGGTTATCTACATGAGAAGCTGAATCACTGCACCGAGGCCGAGGAGGCGGCGATCCTCGCGCGGAGTTTCGACGTGATGGAAAAGCACGGGATCGCGCGTCCGCGGGGGCATCGTGCGCCGTGGTTTGAGACGAACCCGTGGACGGCGGAACTGCTCCACGCGCATGGCCTCGAATACTCCGCGAGCGAGATGGGCGACGACGTGCCCTACCGGCATCCCAATGGACTCGTCGAGATTCCTGGCCAGTGGATGCTCGAGGACTGGGAGCAGTTTGCCTTCAACGCGGACCCGGCCTGGGGCTCGATCCCGGAGAATTGCGCGAAGGTGTTCGACATTTGGTGGCGCGAGTTTGAGGCAATGCGCGACTATGGTTGCTGCTTTGTGCTCACACTCCATCCGTGGCTGAGCGGGCGACCTTCGCGCGTGCGGTTGCTGGAGGATCTGGTGCGCGCGATGCAGGCCACCGGCGATGTGTGGTTCGCGCGCGGCGAGGAGATCGCGGCATGGGTGAAAGCGCAGCCCGGCGCGCGGCGCGAGATCGATTTTGACCATCCAACCACTACTTAAAAATAGCCATGCCCGTCATCGATGAACCGCAAGTCCGCGCCGCCGTCGCACAGAACCAGCGGCTGAATGTCCCGCAAATCATCCCAATCGATCCCGCCGCAGAAGCCGCCGCGCTTCCCTCCGTGCTCGCCGACATCCAGGCCACCGCCGATCGCCCGCTGAACGAAGCGACCACTTTGCCCGCTGCGGCCTACACCAGCGAGGCTCACTACCGCTGGGAAACGCAGCACGTTTTTCGCGCCGAATGGCTTGCGGTGGCGCACGTTTCGCAGCTCGCGAACGCGGGCGATTTCATCACCCTCGATCTGCTCGGCGAGCCGCTGATCATCGTGCGCGACAAGGAACACGGCATCCGCGCGCTCTCCCGCACCTGCCCGCATCGTGGCATGGACATCATGCCGCCCGGGTTCGGTCACGGGCCGGCTTCGGTGCGCGAAGGTCCGCCCGGCAGCGGTCACACCCGGCTCTTTCTGTGTCCGTATCATTCGTGGACATTTGAGCTCGATGGCCAACTCAAGGCATGCCCGGAGATGCATGAGGCGTGCGGATTTCAGCGCAGCGAGTGGGGCCTGCGCGCTTTCCGTGCGGAGATGTGGCACGGCTTCATCTTTGTGAATCTCGATGGTCAGGCGAAGCGGACGCCGGCGGAGCAGTGGGCGGGATTCTCCGAGCACTTGGAGAAATGGTCATCGCAAGACCTCGTCGTCGTCGATGCGCGCGAATGGGCGTGCCCGTTCAATTGGAAAGTCATCGTCGAGAATTTCATGGAGAGCTACCATCACGTCGGTGCGCATGTGAAAACACTCCAGCCGATGATGCCCGCGCGCGACACCTGGACCGAAGAAGAGCGCCAGCATTACGTCCGCTGCCACCTGCCCTACGGCGCCAAGGAGCGCGGCGCGATCGCGGAAGCCGAGGCGAGCGGCGGTTCACGGGCGATTTTCCCGCTCATCCCCGGCCTCGATGAACGCTCGCGGTTTGAGTGGGGGCTCACGCTGGGCTTCCCGAGTCTGCTGCTCGCTTACGTGCCGGACTGCCTCATCTGGTATCGCATCCAGCCCGAAGGCCCGCACCAGCACACGCTGCTCACCACGCTGCTCGTGCCGCGCGCCGTCACGCAGAGGCCGGACTTTGCCGAGCGGCTCGCCGCGGGCACGGAGGCCAGCGTCGGCTTTCATCTCGAAGACATGGAGATGTGTGTGGGCGTGCAGCGTGGCTACTACTCGAGCGGTTACCAGCGTGGTCGGCTGAGTCATCTGGAGATGCCGATCTGGCTCTTTCAGCGCTACCTCGGCGCGCGGGTTCGCGGAACGTGGCCGACGCTCGATCGGCCAGCCGCCGCCACGCAGCGCACCGATTAGCGCGGTCTTCCCATCGTCCGGGAAATTTGCGAACACCTTGCGCGATGAAGCGCACACCGGCTCAGCCGAGTATCGAAGTCCTGATCGGTCAACGGATCCGCGCGCTTCGCACGCAACGCAGCGTCACGCTCGAACAACTGGCCGCAGAGGTGAAACTCACGAAGGGTCAGCTTTCTCGGATCGAGAACGGCAAGGTGTCTTCGCCCGTCTCCACGCTGACGCGCATCGCTGCTGCGCTCGGTACGGAACCGGGGGCCTTTTTCCAGATGGATGCGGCGGCGCCGCGCGCGGTGCTGGTGAAGGCGAATGCGCGCAAGGTGATCGTCGGGCGAGGGTCGAAGATCGGGCACAGCTACGAGTCGCTGACGCATGGGCTGCCGTTTGAGAAGGACTTCGAGCCGTATCTGATGACGATCGAAGACGCGGAGATCGACTCGGCGAAGAACAGCTTCCGCCATCCCGGTCATGAGCTGCTTTACATGCTCCGCGGTGCGATGGATTACCGGCACGACAAGCAGATCTACCATCTCGACAAAGGGGACAGCCTTTTCTTCGACGGGACGATCGAGCATGGGCCGGTGCGAGTTTACGCGCCGCCGGTGCAATTTCTCAGCATCATCAGCAACCCGCGCGGGTGAGCGCGGAGTTTACTTTTCTCCCGGAATCCACGTCGTCCCGGCGAGCGGCACTTTCGCCATCGCGGCGGCTTCGATCGTCAAGGCGGCGAGGTCTTCGGGCTCAAGGTTGAGGACGTGCGATTTGCCGCAGGCACGCGCGAGTGTCTGGGCTTCGAGAGTGAGAACGCGGAGGTAGTTCGCAAGCCGGCGGCCGCCTTCCACGGGATCGAGCCGCGCGGCGAGTTCGGGATTTTGCGTGGCGATGCCGGCAGGGTCCGTGCCGTCCTGGTAGTCGTCGAAGAACCCGGCGGCGCTGCCGAGCTTCTCGTAGGCGGCCTGCCATTTCGGGCTGTTGCAGCCGAGGGCGATCAGCGCCGCGGTGCCGATGGAGACGGCATCCGCGCCCATCGCGAGCGCCTTCGCGACGTCGGCACCGGAGCGGATGCCGCCGGAGACGATGAGCTGCACTTTGCGATGCATGCCGAGTTCCTGCAGCGCCTCCACGGATTGGCGCAGCGCCGGAAGCGTGGGAATGCCGACGTGTTCGATGAAGACATCCTGCGTCGCGCCGGTGCCGCCTTGCATGCCATCGAGGACGACGACATCGGCGCCGGCTTTAACCGCGAGCGCGACGTCGTAGTAGGGGCGCGAGGCACCGATCTTGACGAAGATCGGCTTCTCCCAATCGGTGATCTCGCGCAGTTCCTCGATCTTGATCGTAAGGTCGTCGGGCCCCGTCCAGTCGGGGTGTCGGCAGGCGCTGCGCTGGTCGATGCCTTTGGGAAGCGTGCGCATTTCTGCGACGCGATCGCTGATTTTCTGACCGAGCAACATGCCGCCGCCGCCCGGTTTCGCGCCCTGACCGAGCACGATCTCGATGGCATCCGCGCGCCGTAGATCGTCGGGATTCATGCCGTAACGCGAGGGTAGGTATTGATAGACGAGCAACTCGGAGTGGTGACGCTCCTCATGCGTCATCCCGCCGTCGCCGGTGGTGGTCGAAGTGCCCACCGCGCTGGCACCACGGCCGAGTGCTTCCTTCGCCTGCGCGGACAGCGCGCCGAAGCTCATGCCCGCGATCGTGACCGGGATCTTGAGGTGCAGCGGCTTCTTAGCGAAGCGGTCGCCGAGCACAACATCGGTCGCGCATTTCTCGCGATAACCCTCGAGCGGGTAACGCGACATGCTCGCGCCGAGAAAGACGAGGTCGTCGAAATTTGGCAGCGCCCGCTTCGCGCCCCAGCCGCGGATGTCGTAGATGCCCGTCTCGGCGGCGCGCTGGATTTCGTGGATGACGTTGCGGTCGAACGTCGCGGATTCGCGGAGGCCGGGGCGGTTGGGCATGTCAGTAAGCGGCGGCGTGATCGACATGGAAGCGGTAGAGCTGCCGCGCGGAGCCGTAGCGTCGGAAATCTTCGGGACGCGCGTCGGAGCCGGCGCGAGTGAGCAGCGTTTTCAGCAGCGCGAGATGATCGGGGCGCATCGGCTTCTCGACGCAGTCGGAGCCGAGGTCGGCGACTTTGCCGCGGACGAAGATGCGTGCTTCGTAGACGGAATCGCCGAGCGCTTCGCCCGCATCACCGCAGACGACGAGATTCCCCGCCTGCGCCATGAACGCGCTCATGTGGCCGACCGAACCCTTCACGACGACGTCCACACCTTTCATCGAAATGCCGCACCGCGCCGACGCGTCGCCATCGATCACGAGCAAACCACCGTGCGCTGTCGCGCCTGCCGATTGACTCGCGCTGCCGTGCACATGGACCGTGCCGGACATCATGTTCTCCGCGACGCCGACGCCCGTATTGCCGTGAATGTGGACGGTCGCGAGCTGGTTCATGCCGGCGCAGTAGTAGCCCGCGTGGCCTTCGATCTCGACGGTGACCGGGACGTGCAGCCCGCAAGCGATGGCATGGGCGCCGCGAGCGCCGCACACGCGCCAGGGCAAGCCGGGGTCGTCCACTTCGAGCCGGTGCAACGCGGCGTTAAGTTCGCGGACGGAAGTGCTGGCCAGATCAACGACGTTCACGCGAGCACGGTCTCCTGTGCGGTGCTCCAGGTGTAAACAGTCGCCGGCTCCGGTTCCCAGACGCGGGCGCGTTCGATGCCGGGCAGCCCGGTCAACGCGCGGTATTCCGAGCCCATCGCGACGTAATCGTCGGTCTCGGCCATCACCGCGGGTTTGCAGGCGATCGGGTCGCGCAGCACCGCAAAGCCATCGCGCGTGCCGATGGTGAACGTGTAGAAACCATCGAGGTCGAGCAGCGCGGCCTCGAGCGCTTGTTGCAAAGTCGCG
>JANPIS010000577.1:0-7811 GCA_031425095.1 Chthoniobacteraceae bacterium | reverse complement strand
CGAGCTTTCCGAAGTCGAGACGAAGGAGCCGACGCGCTTTGTCGGTTACGACGAACTTTCCACGCCTGCCAAGGTGCTCGAAGTCGTGAGCCTCAAGGACAAGACCGCCGTCATCCTCGACGCTTCGACCGCTTACGCCGAGATGGGTGGGCAGGTCGGCGACACCGGCGAACTCACGCACGGCGCCGACGTGTGGCGCATCGCCAATACGCAGAAGAGCGGACACACGTGGCTGCATTTCCTCGAAGGCGCGGATGCGCCCGAAGTCGGGATGCAGGTGACGATGGGCGTGGAAGTGCTCCGGCGGCGCGCCATTGAGCGGCATCACTCGGTGACGCACTTGCTCCACTGGGCGCTGCACGAAGTCGTCTCGCGCGAGGCCACGCAGAAGGGTTCCTTCGTCGGGCCGGACAAGCTGACCTTCGACTTCAACAGCGCCGCACTCACGCCGCAGCAGGTGCGCGACATCGAGCGGCTGGTGAATGAGAAGATCGTCGAGAACGCCGGCGTGCAGTGGACCGAGGTGCCTTACGCCGACGTGCGCGGACGGGCCGACATCATGCAGTTCTTCGGCGACAAATACGGCGAGACCGTGCGCGTGGTCGATATCGGCGGATTTTCCAAAGAGCTCTGCGCTGGCACCCACACCCGCGCGACCGGCGAGATCGGCCTCTTCCGCATCGCCAGCGAAGCCGCCATCGCCGCCGGCGTCCGCCGCATCGAAGCCCAGGCCGGCCTGAACGCCTACGACCTCGCGACCCTCGACACGCAACGCCTTCACGCCCTGGCCACCAAACTCGGCACGCCTTTGCCCGAACTCGAAAAGCGCATCGAAGGCCTGCTCGCGCAGCAAAAGGACCTTGAGCGCTTGCTCAAGATCGCGAATCAACGTGAAGCCGCGAGGAATGCGAAGGATCTGATGGTGAGTGTCGAAACGATCAACGGCATTCCGGCAATCATCGCGAACGTGGGTGAGCGGGATGGAGATGTCCTCCAAGCCTTCGCCGATGGGCTCAAATCCGCCGGCTTCAAAGGCGTGACCGTCCTCGGCGGCAGCGCGAACGGCGCCGTCGCGCTCGTCGCCACCGTCTCCTCTGATTTCACGGCGAAAGTGCAGGCCGGAAAAATCATCCAGACCATCGCCCCGCTGGTCGGAGGCAAAGGCGGCGGAAAACCCGACAACGCCCGCGGCGGCGGCAAGGACCCGAGCCAACTCAACGCTGCGCTCGCCAAAGCGAAGGAACTGTTGGGCTGAAGCGCAGCGCCAACGTAGGCGCCTCTTTTCCGAGCCGCCTGCTCTCACGCATGCCCGACGCGCTCAAGGAGATGTTCAACGAGGCGCGCTACCGCAAGATCGCGCGCGATGTGGCGACGGTGCATCCGCGCTTCGATCAAAAGCGCTTTCTCGAGCTCACGCTCCCCGATCTCGAACCACTCGCGCTGCTCCAGCGCCTGCGCCGGGCGACCGAGGCGTTGCGCGCGACTTTGCCACAGGACTACTTGAAGGCCGTCGGCGTTTTGCGCGAGGTCGCGCCGCGTTGGGGGGAAGGGTTCACCGCGCTGGTGCTGCCGGATTTCGTGGGGCTCTATGGGCGCGAGGATTTCGCTCGCTCGCTCGACGCGCTGAAGTTCTTCACGCGGTTCGGCTCTTCGGAATTTGCGATCCGCGAGTTTCTCCGGCTCGACTTGCCGCGCACGCTGCGCGCGATGACGAAGTGGTCGCGCGATGAAAATGAACACGTGCGCCGGCTGGCGAGTGAAGGCTGTCGCCCGCGGCTGCCGTGGTCCTTCAAGCTGCGCAAGCTGATCGCCGATCCATCGCCGGTCGCGCCGATCCTCGAAAACCTCAAAGCCGACTCGAGCCTCTACGTGCGCAAGTCGGTGGCGAATCATCTCAACGATATCACCAAGGATCATCCTGCGTGGGCGCTCGACCGAATCGCGCGATGGGATTTGGGTAACGAGCACTCCGCGTGGATCGCGAAGCGGGCGCTGCGGACGCTGATCAAGAAAGGCGACCGCCGCGCGCTCGGCGTGATCGGCGCTGGTGCCCGCGCGGAGATCGGCGTGGACAAGTTCTCCGTCGCGCCGAAACGCCTCCGCCTCGGCGGAGTGCTCACTATTTCCCTCGCGCTCCACTCCACCGCGCGGGCGGCGCAGAAGCTCGTCATAGACTACGCAATCCACTACGTGAAGCAGTCCGGCCTGGCCTCAGCGAAGGTCTTCAAGTGGAAGGAGATCGCGCTCGCGGCGAGGGGCGGGATCACGCTCACGAAACGGCAGGCGATCCGCGATTTTACGACGCGGAAACATCACGCGGGGCGGCACGTGGTGGAGGTGATCGTGAATGGCGAGAAGTTTGGCTCGGGCAGCTTCCGTCTCGACGTGTGAGCTGGGGCAGGGGGTGCGAGAGCGGTGTGCCTGACGCGGAAAAGTTCAACCGATCGTGCGGCTGACGCGTAACGCATTGGCCACGACCTCTGCCCACCGATGCAAATCTCTTCTTCTCTCGACCCATTTCTTGGCGCGCTGGCCGCAGATGCGCTCTCAATGCCGGTGCATTGGTACTACGATCGCCTCTCGCTGCGTCGTGATTACGGGCGGGTGGACCGCTACGTGGCGCCGAAGAATCCGCACGCCGACAGCATCCTCTGGCGCTCGAAATACACACCGCCGAATGAGCGCGGCGACATCCTCCACGAGCAGGCGCAATACTGGGGCCGGCGTGGCATGCACTATCACCAGTTCCTCGCTGCCGGGGAGAACACCTTGAACCTGCAGCTTGCGGTCGAACTCTTCGAACAAGTGCAGGCGCGCGAGGGCTACGACGCCGACGCGTGGCTGGCTCACTACATCGACTTCATGCTCACACCGAGTCGTCATCGCGACACCTACGTGGAGGAGTATCACCGCGCCTTTTTCACGAACTACGCGCGGGGCCAGAAGCCTGCGAAATGCGGCATTGCCGATGTGCACATCGGCGGACTCGCACCGGTGCCGGCGCTCGTCGCGGCGCTCGGAGCAGACGAGTCGCGGCTGCGGGAAATCGTGCAAACGCACGTGAGCCTCACGCATCGGGATTCCGGAGTGCTCGCGGCGGCCGATGTCTTCACGCGGGTGCTGGTGCGGACTTTGGCTGGTGAGACTCTGCGAACGGCGATCGAAAGCGAAGCGACCGACTGGGTATCTGCGGCGAAATTGGCGGTCTGGGCGCTGGAGTCGGACGAGCAGGTGATCGGCGCTCGGCTCAGCCCGGCGTGTTACATCAAGGATGCCTTCCCGGCGGCGCTCTATCTCGCGTGGAAATATGCGGGGGACTTCGATGCTGGAGTGATCGCCAATGCGAATGTGGGTGGGGACAATTGCCATCGCGGAGTCGTGGTCGGTGCGCTGCTCGGCGCCGCGCAGGGCGTGCCGGAGAAATGGTGCGACGGACTGCTGGCGCACGCACGCTTGGCTGGAAACACCGCCCCACGCTGATTGTCTGGCGGCGTTGGCGAAGGGCGGGAAGTGGATTGAGCGCGAAGCGGCCTGAGCGCGCCCCGCGGCATGTCGCGAGTGGCGCACGGCTTGCTGAAGAGCGGATCTGATGAAGCGACCTGAATGGCTCGTGCTCCTCGTCGCGCTGCTCGCCGCTGTCGCGAAGCTGTTTTGCGCCAGCACCACCTCCGGCACGCTCGACGTGGTGTGCTTCCGCGAGTTTGGTCGCATCATCTCCGACGAGGGGCTGATCGCCCTTTACCAGAAGCTCCCGATCTTCAATCACACGCCGCTGGTCGGCACTTTCACGAGCGTGCTTTTCGACGCGACCGGGGGTCGCGACGTGCCGTTCCGATTGCTTCTGCGGCTGCCCGGGATCGCCGCAGATGTGCTCTCCGTGCTCGCGCTGCTCTGGCTGCGGCGCAAGACCGGAAGGCCCGCCTGGTGGGCGCTCGGCCTTTTCGCGGCGAGCCCCGTCGCCTTCATGATTTCCGGCTACCATGGCAATGTGGATTCGCTCGTGGCGCTCGGGCTTCTGCTCACGGCGCTCACGTGTTTCTCGAATCACGCCGCGCTCTGCGGACTCTGCTGGGGCCTCACTTGCCAGGTGAAAATCATCCCGCTTCTGGTGGCGCCCGTGTTCTTCTTTTTCTGGTGGCACCGCGGCCAGGCGGGGAAGTTTTTCGCCGTGGGGGTGGCGACGATGCTCGCGGGGTGGGCGTGGCCGCTGCTCACAATTCCAGGCGTCTTCCTGCAGCACGTGCTCGACTACAACAGCATGTGGGGCACCTGGGGCATCAGCGCGCTGATCCGACTCACGGGCGCAGCCGGACTCGACGGCGTGCGGATGGCGCCGCCGGGCCTTGGCGTGAGTGCCATCATGAAGCTCGCTGTCGCCGTGGGGGTGTGCGTGCTGGCCTGGCGACGCCGCGCCGCGGAACCACTTTCCCTTTTCACCACGCTCTCCCTCACGTGGCTAATCTTCTTCGTCTTCGCGCCGGGCTTCTGCGTGAATTACCTGATCTGGCTCGCACCGTTTGTGGTCGTGCATTCGGAGCGCTCGTATGCGGCGGTCACGGCGGCGAGTTCGGTGGCACTCTTCGCGTTTTACACGGTAGTCTCGGGTTCACTGCCATGGGATAAAGCGTATGAGGGCATCAAGACGTCGCCGCTCTGGATTCCGTGGTTGCTCCTGCCTTGGGCCACGATGGCCATCTGCCTCGCGGCGCTCCGGCGGGATTGGTGGCCGGGTGCGGGCTCCGTTGCGGGCGGTGGGGAAAGTGAGGCCCATGAGCCCTTGACCGCCGTTTGAGCGATCGCTCACGGGATCGGATGTCCAAATCGGACCGCGTTTCGCTGTGTTACCGGTGAAGAAATTCCCGGTCAACCGCGAGCCCGATTGCCGCGCGGCGGACTGGATCAAAATCAAAGGCAATCTCACCTACAGACCTAAAAATGATCCGCAAATCCACCCTCCTCATCGCACTCGCCGCCGCCATCCTCGCAACGCCCACCGCTTCCTTCGCGGCCAAGGGCGAGAAAGGGAAAAAAGGGAACAGGGAAGCCATGATGGCTGCCAAAGGCTATGATGCGAACAGCAACGGCATGATCGACGGCGACGAAGTCGCGGCCGTGCAGAAGGCCTTCGAAGCCGACAAGAGCGGCGCGTTGAAAGCCTTCGATACCAATGCTGACGGCAAGCTCGACGCGACCGAAGTCGGCGCCATCAAAGCCGGCGGCAAGAAGAAGAAAAACAAGTAAGCTGCCGGTGCGGCCCTGACCGCGCCTGCCCATGAACTCCGACTCGGACATATCTCTCGATCGCCAGAAGCAACTGATGCTGCTTATGACGCAGCATCGGCGTCGCGTCTTCTCGTATATCTACACGCTCGTGCCGGACCGGTATGACGCGGAGGATATCCTGCAGGAGACGAGCCTCGTGATCTGCGAGAAGTTCGACAGCTTCAAGCTCGGGACAGACTTCGCGGCGTGGGCCTGCCAGATCGCTTACTGGCAGGTCCGCGCAGCGCGAACGAAATACGCGCGGTCGAAGGTCGTCTTCAATGAGGAGGTGCTCGAAGCCGTGGCGCACACGGCGGCGACGCTGAATCCGGAAGTGACGCCACGCCACGAGGCGCTCTCGCGTTGCCTGCAAAAGCTGCACCCGCGCGACCGCGAACTGGTGCTCACGCGCTACGAACAAGGCCGCGGCGTAGAGGAAGCCGCGCGCTGCTCGGGACGTTCGCTGGTCGCCGCCTACAAGGCTCTGGCGCGCATCCGGAAACTGCTTTTTGACTGTGTGACCCATCAACTGGAGACCGCCGAAGCATGATGACGCAACTCACAGATAGCGAAGTGCTCGAGTTGAGCGCGCTCTGCAGCGCGCTCCTCGATGAAACGACCACCTCCGCGGATCGCGCTCGCTTGGCAAGCTGGCTCAAGGAATCCGAGGCCGCGCGCGAGTATTACGTCCGCACCATGGCGCTCTCGGCGAGCCTCTGCGACTACGCGAATGAAATGCAGTCGGAGGCTCCGGATCTCGCGGCGAAAGTCGTCCGTCCCGCCACCTGGCAGTGGACCATCGGCGCGTTGGCTGCCGCAGCGGCGGTGGCGCTGGCGTTTTGGTTTGGAATGAAGGGGCCGGACGTGCCGACCCGATCCGCCGTCGCTGCGGCGGAAGCGGATGATACGATCGCGCGGCTCTCCGGCGCGAAGGATGTGCAGTGGGAAGGTGACGCGGCCAGCACTGGCGATGAAATGGCCCGCGGCCAGCGGTTGAAATTCAAATCCGGGGTGGCGGAGATCACTTTCGACTCCGGTGCGCGCGTGACGGTCGAAGGGCCCGCCGACCTCGAGATCACATCGGCCTGGGAGGCGACGCTCGTGCACGGAACCTTGCGCGCAAATGTTCCGCCGGAGGCGATCGGCTTTCGGGTCTCCAATCACGAGGTGGATGTGGTCGATCTCGGCACGGAGTTCACGATGGTCGCGGATGCCAATGGCGGGACGGAAATCTTCGTGATTCAGGGAGCGGTGGAAGTCGCGGCGCGAGATGCGAGTAGCCGTGAGCCCGTAATCATGCGGGAAAAACAGGCGCGCCGGTTTGCCAAGTCGGGAGTCTCGGAAGTGGTCGATCGCGACCAGAAGGTCAGCCGCATGATCAATAAAATCGCATTGGAGCGACTCACTCGGCCTGCGAGCTACGTGCGGTGGAGCTTCGATGAGGCCGAGGGCAGAATCGCGCATGGTGAGCCACTCGGCGCAGCGCGCGGTTCGTTCGAATTGCAGATGTCGGGCGATGCCGCGCGTGTCGAAGGTCGCTGGCAGCGCACCGTGGATTTTGATGGGACATTCGGTGGACGTGTGGCTTTCCCCGGCATGGGGCAACGCCGCCCGCGCACTGTCGCCTTCTGGGTTCAGGCGCCCGGAGATGGGCAGCTCCCGGAGTCCGGCTCGCTGCTCGCCTGGCGTCTGAATGGCAAGGACCCACGCGCAGTGGAGGTCGCGTGGAATCGCAACCCGAATCAAGGTCCGCTCGGCGCTCTGCGGACGCGCGTCGGTCGCGGGCATTTCGTCGGCTCCACGCCAGTTCGCGATGGCCGGTGGCATCACGTCGCCGTGGTCTTTTTGCCAAAGCAAAAGTCCGACGCGCCCGCTCAGATCAAACACTACGTCGATGGTCGGCTCGATACCGTCACCTTCACCCACGCTGCCCGGAAGCCTGGCAATGAGCTGCCGGAAGCCATCATGGCGAGCGAGGAAGTCTTGTGGGTCGGCCAGGGACTCGGTGCGGATGCCGAAGGTTTTCGTGGGTGCCTCGATGAAGTCTTTGTCGCGGATCGCGCGCTCACTCCTCACGAGATTCGCTATTTGATGGCGCACAATGCGCCGGCTCCGACGGAGATGCTGGCAGCGGAGTAAGACAAAAATGGCCGCTCCGAAGAGCGGCCATTTGAAGGATGTGAACCGTCGTGCAGCGAACGCTCAGTAGCGTTTGCGCATGTTGCTCGGGAGAATGTTCAGCTCGTTGCGATACTTTGCGACGGTGCGGCGGGCGATCGGAATGCCGCGTTTCTCGAGCAGTTCGACGATTTCCTTGTCGCTCAGCGGGTTCTTGCCGTCTTCGCCTTTCACCAGTTCGGCGATCGCGCCCTTCACGCTGGTGTTGCTCATCGAATCGCCATCGGCGGTCTGGTAGCCAGGCGTGAAAAAATACTTCATGTCGAAGACGCCGTGGGGCGTGGCCATGTACTTGCCGGAGATGGCGCGGCTCACGGTGGTCTCGTGGACGCCCACGGCGTCGGCGATCTGCACCATGGTCATCGGCTTCA
>JANPIS010000576.1:0-25961 GCA_031425095.1 Chthoniobacteraceae bacterium | reverse complement strand
CACAACACCGACAACGGCGACGGCTGGGAGCGGGAAGGCGAGAACCAGTACTACTTCCGCGAATTCTCCGAGAAGAAGTCGTATCCGCTCGGGATTAACATTGTCTTTTACGCGATGACTCATTGATGGAGTCGCCGGCTGTCTCGCCGTGGTGCTCGTAACGTTCCAAGAAACTTCTGCCGCATTGCTTTAAACATTCATGACCGCGCCCACCCAGCCACCGCCGATCCCGAACAGCGAACAGGAAACATTCGAAAAGCTTCAGGCGGCGCGGGCGAAGATTCTTCAGGAGCTGGGCAAGGCGATCGTCGGGCAGCATGCGGTCATCGAGGAAATCCTCATCGCGCTCATGGCGGGCGGACACTGCCTCATCACCGGCGCGCCAGGGCTCGCGAAGACGCTGCTGGTCAAAAGCATCGCGCAGATTTTCCATCTCGAGTTCCGGCGGATTCAGTTCACGCCGGATCTCATGCCGACGGACATCACGGGCGTCGAGATTCTACAGGACACGGCGGAAGGGCGTCAGTTGTCGTTCGTGAAGGGGCCGATCTTCGGGAACATGATCCTCGCCGACGAAATCAACCGTACGCCGCCGAAGACCCAGGCGGCGCTACTCGAGGCGATGCAGGAGCATCAGGTCACGGCGAGCGGGCGCCGCTATGCGCTCCCGGAGCCGTTCTTTGTGCTCGCGACGCAGAACCCGATCGAGATGGAGGGCACGTATCCGCTGCCCGAGGCGCAGCTCGATCGCTTCATGTTCAATGTGGTCATCGACTACCTGCCCGAGGCGGATGAAGTGGCGGTCGTGCAGCGCACCACTTCCGCCACGGCCGAGAAGATCAATCCGCTCTTTACGGGCGAGGATGTGGAGCGATTCCATCAACTCGTGCGGAAGGTGCCAATCGCGGAGGATCTCGTGAAATTCGGCGTGCGGATCGCGGCGGCAACGCGGCCGCGCCAGGTGGGAGCGCCGGACTTTGTGAATGACTGGGTGAGCTGGGGAGCGGGCACGCGTGCCGCGCAATTCCTCATCCTCGGGGGCAAAGCGCGAGCGCTGCTGCAAGGCCGTTCGCATGTGATCAAGGAAGACATCGTAGCGCTCGCCGCGCCGGTCCTGCGTCACCGCGTGCTGGTGAATTACCGCGCGGAAGCCGAGGGCGTGACGGTGGGGAAGATCATCGAGCGGGTGCTCGCGTCCGTGAACAAATAGGCCGACGCGATGGCCGCTTCCGCGCCCACGTTTCTCGACCCAGCGGCGCTGATGAGCATCCGCAATCTCGAACTCCGTGCGCGCACGGTGGTGGAGGGATTCTGGCATGGGCTGCACCGGTCGCCATATCACGGCTTCTCCGTCGAGTTCACCGAGTATCGGCCTTACTCGCCGGGGGACGATCCGCGTTACCTCGATTGGAAACTCGTGGGGCGGACGGATCGATACTTCATCAAGAAATTCGAAGATGAGACGAATCTCCGCTGTCATCTGCTCGTCGACAACAGCCGCTCGATGAGCTTCGGCTCGCGTAGTTACACGAAGACCGACTACGCGCGCACGATGGCCGCGACCCTGGCCTACTTTCTCGCGCAGCAGGGGGACGCCACGGGACTGCTGACCTTCGACGAGAAGGTGCGCGAGTATCTGCCGGCGCGGCATCGTCCCGGGCATCTGCGTCACCTGATGCTCGCGCTGGACAAGCCGGCCTCGGGCGCGGCGACGGATCTCGCTGCGCCGCTGCAACGCGTGGCGGAACTCGTCCGCAAGCGGGGGCTCGTCGTGCTGATCAGCGACCTGCTCGCGTCGGCGGAGACGCTCGAAGGGCCGCTCGCTTTGCTCACTGCGGCGCGGCACGAAGTCGTCGTCTTTCAGGTACTCGATCCGGCGGAGTTGAACTTCGACTTCTCGGCGGCGTCCCGCTTCCTCGATGTCGAGACTGGACGCGACTTTTACCTCGAGCCGTCGCTGGCCCGCGCCGACTATCAGCGCCGATTGGAGGAGCATCTCACGAAAGTGCGCGCGATCTGCCAGCGCCTCGGCATCAGCCACGTCCAGATCTCGACCGCGCAACCGATGGAACTCGCGCTCTTCGATTTCCTGAAGACGCGGGCGGATCGCGGGAAGCTCGTCCGTCGGAGGGCCGCCGCGTGAAGTTTCCTGCTGGCGGCGGGTGAATCCGCAAGCGATAGATGCGCCATGTTCACCGCCCGCCGTGTCCGCGAGTATTTGGACGAGAGACCGTTTCGCCCGATTCGCATCTACCTGAGTGACGATTCGTTTCACGACGTGCCTCATGTCGAGTTCGCGTGGCTGATCGGCGGGCGGCTGTTTGTGGCGGAGATCGTCAAAGATCGAGGGCCCGACGACCCGCGGGTCAAAGAGGTCGCCATCTTGCACATCACGCGGATTGAACCGCTGCCAAAGCGTAAGGCGAGTGGTCGGGCAAGGACGAAAAAATAGGGGACGATGGAGCGAGCCGCTTCTGGTACCCCGCTCCTCTCATGAGCTTCCTCGCCCCATTTTTTTTGCTCGGTGCCTTGGCCGTCGTCGGGCCGATCCTCTTTCATCTCATCCGGCGCACGACGCGCGAGGTCACGCCGTTCAGTTCGCTGATGTTCCTTTCGCCGACGCCGACGCGCGTGACGAAGCGGAGCCGGCTGGAAAATCTCTGGCTCTTGCTGCTGCGCTGTCTGGCCCTGGCTTTGCTCGCTCTTGGATTCGCGCGGCCGTTCTTACAAAAGGCGACCGACGGACCGCCACCGGCGGAGGGGATCGGCAAACGCGTGGTCATCCTCGTGGATCGCAGCGCAAGCATGCGGCGCGAACAGCTCTGGGCCGACGCGCAGCGGAAAGTGGGTGAGGTGCTGGCCAGGGTGCGACCCATGGATGAAGTGGCGATCGTGCTCTTCGACCGCAGCCTTCAGCCCATCGTGACTTTCGAGGAATGGCAAAAGCTCGCGATCGGCGAGCGCGTGCCGACGGCGACGCAGCGCCTTGGCTCGATCACTCCGGGGTGGAGCTCCACAATGCTCGATGCCGCGCTCTTGCACGCGGCGGAGCTGCTCGAAGAGCCGGAGAAAGATGGGCCGAAGAAGCGCGAAATCGTCGTGATCAGCGATCTGCAGGAGGGCAGTCGCATCGATGGCTTGCAAGGCTACCAGTGGCGGCGCGGACTCGAAGTCATCCTCGATCCGGTGCGGGCGAAGCTGAGGCAAAATGCGAGCGCTCACTGGGTCTCTGAGGCCGAGGGCGAAGAGCAGCCCGGCGAAGATGTGCCGCTGCGATTGCGCGTCGTGAACTCCGCAGGAGCCCGGCGCGATCAACTGCAACTCGCATGGTCCGGCGCCACCGAAGCCTCGGCGAAACTCGATGCCTACGTTCCGGCCGGGCAAAGCCGGATAGTGCGCGCGCCGCAGCAGCCGAAGGATCGCCCGGCCGCACTCGTGTTGAGCGGCGATGACACAGCCTTCGACAACACAACCTACGTGCTCCCCGCACAGCCCGCGCGCCTGCCGGTGCTTTTCGTCGGTCTCGATGGCGATGAAGATCCGCGCGGCTCGCTCTACTATCTGCGGCGGGCTTTCCCCGCGACCCGGCGGCAGCGGATCGAGATTATCCCGCATCGTGGTGCCGAGCCAGTGCCCGCGTTTCAGCTCCAGCAGGCGCAACTCGCCGTCGTCGGCGACGGTGCGTCGGAGGCCGCGATCACCGCGATGCGGCAGTTCGCCACGGAAGGGCACATCGTCATCGTGCCGCTTACGTCTCCCGGGACTGCGGAGTCGCTGGGCCGACTTCTCGAGCGTCCTGAAATCAAAGCGACCGAAGCGACGGTGCGCGATTACGCGCTGCTCGCGCAGATTGATTTCCGCCACCCGATCTTCACGCCTTTTGCCGACCCGCGGTTTAGCGATTTTACCAAGATCCATTTTTGGAAGTACCGCCGCCTCGACGCCGCGCAGTTCGCCGATGCGCGAATCGTGGCTGCCTTCGACAATGGCGATCCGGGCATCATCCAGGTGCCGATGGGCAAGGGGAGCGTCGTCGTGCTGGCTTCGAGTTGGCGACCGGCGGACAGCCAGCTCGCACTTTCCTCGAAGTTCGTGCCGCTGCTGAACGCGATGCTGGAGCAGAGCAGCAACCTGCCGGTGCAAAAGGCACAGTACAATATAGGTGACGAGCTTCCGCTCGCACCCGGACACAACGCGCTCTCCGTCCGGAAGCCGGACGGCACGGAGCAGGCCGCCGAGGCGGGTGGAAAATTCTCCGGCACGGACCAGCCCGGTGTTTACTACGTGACGCCCGGAACGCAGCGCTTCGTCGTGAACCTCACGCCCGACGAGAGCCGCGTCGCGCCGCTGGCGACGGATCGGTTCACGGCACTGGGCGTGCCGCTGCACGATGCCCTCGCGCCGACGCCGGCAGAAATCGCGCTGCGCGAATCGCAGGCGGAGGCGATCGAAGTGGAACAAAGGCAGAAGCTCTGGCGGTGGCTGATTGTCGTCGCGCTCGGAGTCCTGTTGCTGGAAACCCTGATCGCGGGCAGACTGTCGCGCGTTACCACCAGCCATGCTGCGACCTGATTTTCCAAGCAAGCCAGCGAATGCCGAAGGGTTCGGTCTTTACGACTGTAGCGGCGCGCCGGAGTTGAACCACGCAATCCCCGTATGATCACGCCGCTCCTCAAGCACGCTCTCGCTCCAGTGGTCGCCCGGCAGCGCAATCTCCTCTATCTCCGCAGCATGGCTGCGTGGCTTGCGGGCTTCACGCTGCTCGCACTTTTTCTCTACGCGTTTCGCGAGCGCTTCGCCGTGCCGGCGGTGCTGATCTTCATCGCGCTCTTTGTCATCGCCCGCATCGTTGCCCGGCGCACCAACCGCTGGGAGCCCGATTACCACCACATTGCGCAGACCGTCGAGCGGACGCATCCGGACCTGCATGCGCTGCTGCTCACCGCAGTCGAGCAGAGGCCCGATGCGCAAGGGCGGCTCGGCTTTCTGCAGCAGCGCGTCATCCAGGAAACCATTGCCGCCAGCCGCAAGGCGCGGTGGGTGGACAGCGTTCCTACGTGGCGCCTGTGGAATTGGGGCGGTCTCATCGCGGCCCTCGTTGCGGCGGTGTTCGTCCTTTCGTATCAGACGAAGAAGCAGCGCCGTCCCGCGGAGGCGCAGCTCGCGGCGAAATCCGGCGAGGTCGTGACCGTGACGCCCGGCGATGCCACCCTCGAACGCGGTTCGGGCCTCATCGTGCTCGCGAAATTCAATCGCGACATTCCCAGCGAAGCCGTCCTCGTAATCGCGCCACACAACCAGCCTCCGCAGCGCATTCCGCTGGTGCGAAATCTCGACGATCCGGTCTTCGGCGGCGGCCTGCCCGAAGTGGACGGCGACCTCTCCTATCGCGTCGAGTATGCCGGCGAAGTGACGCGCGACTTCACCGTGAAAGTCTTCGAGCATCCGCGTCTGGAACGCGCCGATGCAACGCTGCGTTTTCCGGACTACACGAAGCTGGAGGAAAAGAAGATTCCGGATACCCGGCGCGTGACGGCTGTGGAGGGCACGAAACTCGCGGTCGATTTTCAACTGAACAAGCCGGTGCAATCGGCCGTGCTCGTGGGCAAGGACGGAAAAGAAATCCCGCTCGAAGTGGATGCGACAAAGGCGGTCGCGGTGCTGCGCGAACTTCCAGTCGAAGGGAGCCAGACCTATGAAGTCCGCCTGAAGGATGCAGACGGGCGGGGCAGCAAGGTGCCGGCGCAGTTCATCGTCGAAGCGACGCCGAATCGTCCTCCGGAAATCAAGATCGCTACGCCGAAGGGTGATCGCCGCGTGACGCCGATCGAGGAGATGGCCTTTCGCGCGGAGGTCTGGGACGACTTCGGGCTCGCACGCTACGGCCTCACTTACACGGTCGCCGGGCAGGAGTCGAAAGACGTGGAGTTCGGCCGCGAGACCAAGGCGGACGAACGCCAGCAGGTTGCGCATTTGCTGAAACTCGAGGAGCTCGGCATGAAGCCGGATGAACTCATTTCGTGGTTCATGTGGGCGGAGGATACTGGCCCCGCTGGGAAGCTGCGCCGGACGGCGACGGATATGTTCTTCGCGGAAGTGAAGCCGTTTGAGGAGATCTACCGGCAGGGCGAACCACAGGAGGGCGGCGGAGAAGGCGGCGGTGGAGAGGCGCTGCGGCTTTCGGCGCTGCAGAAGCAGATCATCACCGCGACTTGGAATTTGCAGCGTGCCGAGCAGCGCAATCCCCCCACCCAGCCGAGCGAAAAGTATCTCGCGGACGAGCCAGTGGTGCGCGACTCCCAGGGCGAAGCAATCAAGCAGGCCGAGGAACTCGCGGCGAAAACCGAAGATCCGAAGTCGCAGGCGCTGATTGAAAACGTCACGAAGGAAATGCAGCGGGCGTCCGAAAAGCTCACCGAGGCGGCGACGACCACCGAACCACTTCCGGCTGCGCTTAGTGCGGAGCAGGCGGCCTACAACGCGTTGCTCAAACTTGCGGCGCACGAGTATCAGATTTCGCGGAGCAAGGGCAAAGGGAAGGGTGGCCAGCGCAATCAGCAGGAGATGGATCAGCTCGAGCTGAAGGAGGATGACAACCGCTACGAAACGAAGACGGAAGCCGATCCGATGCAGAATGAGCAGCAGCGCGAACAGCTCGCCATTCTCAACCGCCTGAAGGAACTGGCGCAGCGGCAGAACGACATCAATGAGCGCGTGAAGGAACTGCAGACCGCCCTGCAGGAAGCGAAGACGGAGAAGGAGAAGGAAGAGCTGCGTCGTCAACTCCAGCGGCTGCGCGAGGAGCAGCAGCAGATGCTCGCGGATCTCGATGAAGCGCAGCAGAAAATGCAGCAGTCGCCGCAGCAGGCGCAGTTTGCCGAGGAGCGGAAGCAGCTCGAGCAGACGCGGAATGAAGCCCAGCAAGCCGCCGAGGCCATGGAGCGACAGCAGGCCTCGCAGGCGCTTGCCTCCGGCACGCGCGCCGCGCGGAATCTGGAAGACCTGCGCGACGAGTTCCGCAAAAAGACGAGCAAGCGTTTCAACGAAGAGATGCGCGAGATGCGCTCCGATGCGCGTGCTCTGGCGGAGAAGCAGGAGGAGCTCGCCAGCCAACTCAAACCAACGCCCGAGAAACCGGAGCGCCGCACGCTGGATGGCAGTGGACCACGCGAGCAGATCGCTCAGAAACTCGAGAAGCAACAGGGAGCCCTGACGGAACTGACCGATGACATGAAGCGTGTCAGTGAGCAGGCGGAAGCCGCCGAGCCGCTGCTTGCGAAGGAGCTCTACGACGCTTTACGAAAGAGCACGCAGGTGGCGACCGGCGAGACTTTGGAAAAGACGGGCATCCTCGCGCAGCGGGGTCTCACGGAGCAGGCCCGGAAGTTTGAGGAAAAGGCGCGGGCGGAGATCAATGAGTTGAAGTCCGGTGTCGAGCGGGCGGCGGAGGCAGTGCTCGGCGACGAAGCGGAAGCACTCCGGCAGGCGCGGGCCGAACTCGATGCGCTGACCGAACAACTCAACAAGGAGATCGCACGGGCGCGGCCGGATCTTGCGCAAGTCGGCAACACAGCGGACCAAGCGCGCGGTGCGCAGACGCATGATCCCTCTTCGACAACGGGCGAGCCGCGCAAAGATTCAGAATCCGGTCAGGGTCAGCAGCCCGGCCAAGGCCAGCAACCCGGCCAGGGTCAGCAGCCCGGCCAGGGTCAGCAGCCCGGTCAAGGTCAGCAGCCCGGTCAAGGTCAGCAGCCCGGTCAAGGCCAGCAGCCCGGCCAAGGTCAGCAACCCGGCCAGGGTCAGCAGCCCGGCCAAGGCCAGCAGCCCGGTCAAGGTCAGCAGCCCGGCCAAGGCCAGCAGCCCGGTCAAGGTCAGCAGCCCGGCCAAGGCCAGCAACCCGGCCAGGGTCAGCAGCCCGGCCAAGGCGAGCAGTCCGGTCAAGGCCAGCAGCCCGGTCGAGGCCAGCAACCCGGTCAGGGTCAGCAACCCGGTCAGGGTCAGCAACCCGGTCAGGGTCAGCAACCCGGTCAGGGTCAGCAGCCCGGCCAAGGTCAGCAACCTGCCCAGGGTCAAACCGCGCAAGGTTCATCAGGGCAGGGCGCCAGTGGCCGTTCGCGGCTCTCGGAACTCGCGAATAGCAATCGACAGGGCGGCGCACGCACCGGCGGCAATGAGGGCGGCAATCGCGGAGGGCCGATCGACGGTGAGAATGCCGGACCGCTGACTGGTGAACGCTTTGTCGAGTGGTCGGACCGCCTCCGCAACGTCGAGGAGATGATCGACGATTCGACGCTCCGCACCGATGTCGCGCGCGTCCGTGAAGTCGCGAAAGGCGTGCGCGCTGAATTCAAGCGCCACAGCGTCGAACCGAACTGGGATCTCGTGCAGATGAAAATCGGAGCACCGCTGATCGAGTTGCGCAATCGGCTCACGGAGGAGCTGGCGCGCCGCGAATCCAAGGAGAACCTCGTGCCGATCGATCGCGATCCGGTGCCTTCGAAATACGCCGAGCGTGTGCGTCGCTATTACGAGGAGCTAGGCCGCAGCCGGTGAGTGATCCGTCCGCAATGTCGCGCCGCACCGCCTGCGACGCATCGCGCGAGATTCCGCGACGCCTCGCATGAAGTCCTTCGCTGGGCTTTTCTTCGCCGGCAAAGACTGGCTGTGGCCCGCCGCGATCGGTGCCGCACTGGCACTCGTCTTTGTCGCCACGTCGTATCTTCGCACACCCGCGCCGCGTGGATTGCGCCTCGCTTGTGCGGCGCTGAAGCTGGTCGGAATTACCGCGCTTCTCGCATGTTTGCTGGAACCCATGTGGAGTTCGCAGCGAGCGAAGCCCGGTGCAAACCTCCTTGCGGTCATCGCCGACAACAGCCTGAGCATGCAATTGCACGGACGTGGCGAATCCGAGAACCGCGGGGCAACGTTGCTTCGCTACGTCGCCGGCGAGCGCAATCTCTGGCGGCCGCGCCTGGCGGAGGATTTCGAGGTCCGGAACTACCTCGCCGACTCCCGGCTCCAGGCCACGCAGGATTTTCGTGAACTGACCTTCGATGGGCGCAGTAGCGCGCTCGGTGGCGCGTTGAAGTCGCTACAGGATCGTCATCGCGGTCAGCCGCTCGCCGGGATCGTGCTGCTGACCGACGGAGTCGCTGCGGATCTCGAGGGAGCCGACCTCACGGGAATGCCGCCGATTTATCCCGTGCTGTTCGGTGCGGAGCAGCCGCCGCGCGACATCGCCATCAAGGGTGCGACGGTTACGCAGACGGCATTCGAAGATGCACCGGTGACGGTCCAGGCGAGTGTGGGTGCGGTGGGTTGTGCCGGCGAAGAGATCGTCGGGAAGCTCTTCGCCATGGATGCATCGAAGCCCGGGTCCGCCGGCGAGCCGGTCGCCGAGCAGACGCTCACCGTCCCGGCGGCGAGCGAAGAACTGGCCTTTCGCTTCCAGCTTCGCCCGGAGAAGACCGGCGTGCTTTTCTACCGCCTCCGCATCGCGGCCAAAAAGGAGTGGGACGCCCCAGCCGCGAGTAGCAGCGAGGCCACACTATCCAACAACGAGACCGTCGTCACGGTGGACCGCGGCGCGGAAAAGATGCGCGTGCTCTACGTCAGCGGTCGTCCGAACTGGGAGTTCAAGTTCCTGCAACGCGCGGTGGTCGGAGATGTGCAGACCGAGCTGGTCTCGCTCATTCGGATCGCCAAGCGTGAGCCGAAGTTCGAGTTCCTCGGCCGCACTGGAGAGTCGAGCAATCCGCTCTTCCGCGGATTCGGCAATCAATCGAAGGAGGATGTCGAACGCTATGATCAGCCGGTCTTCCGGCGGCTGAATACCAAGGATGAGTTTGAGCTGCGCGAGGGTTTTCCGAAGACGCCGGAGGAATTGTTCCGTTACCGCGCGGTGATCCTCGATGACGTGGAGGCGGAGTTTTTCACCGCGGATCAGATGAGTCTGCTGCAGCGTTTCGTGAGTGAGCGCGGCGGCGGGTTTCTCATGCTGGGCGGGCCGGAATCCTTTGTCGAAGGTCGCTACGCGCGCACGGCCATTGGCGACATGTTGCCGGTCTATCTCGATCGCGTCGCGCTGCCGCCCGATGCAGAACTGCGCCCCGTGCTGACGCGCGAAGGCTGGCTGCAACCGTGGGCGAGGCTTCGCCTGAATGAAGCGGACGAGCGGAGCCGGCTTTCCGTCGTGCCGCATCTCGACATCGTCAATCGGATCACGGCGGCAAAACCGGCCGCAATGGTGGTGGCGGCGGTGAGCGACGGGCAAACCAGTTACCCGGCGCTCGTGACGCACCGTTTCGGCCGCGGTCGCGCGGCCGCCATGCTCGTCGGCGACGTCTGGCATTCCGGCATGGGCGAGGAGGCGCTGCAGAAAGATCTCGGGAAAGCGTGGCGGCAAGTCGTCCGCTGGCTTGTGGCCGATGTCCCGGAGCCGATCGATTTGCGAGCCGAACCGCAGGCCGGAGGGGAGTCCGTGCGACTTCAGGCACGGGTGCGCGACGCGAAGTTTCAACCGCTCGATAACGCGGCGGTCACGCTGAAGGTGCAACCGATCGGCGTGGGGGAAGCAGTGACGCTCACGGCAGAAGCATCCGCGGACGAGCCGGGGCTCTATGAAGCGACGTATCTCCCGCGGGAGAATGGCGGCTACCGAGTGGACGCCGCCGTAGCGAACGAGAGTGGTGCAGGAGTGGGCAACGCCGCGACTGGATGGACGACCGATCTCGCCGCCGCCGAATTCCAGTCGCTCTCCCCGAACCGCGCGCTGATGGAAAGCATCGCCCGTCAGACAGGCGGAGAGTTGCTTACTCCGGATCGCCTTGAAGGATTCGCTCGCGAGCTTTCCACCAGGCGCGCGCCGATCACGGAGACGTGGACGCAGCCACTTTGGCACACTCCCTGGATGTTCCTTTTCGCGCTGGCCTGCTTTGTCGGCGAGTGGGGCCTGCGCCGTTGGAAAGGCTTGGCCTGATCCGCATGATGACTCGTACCGTTCACTCGCTGATGACTCCCCGTTCACTCTTCAAGGCATTCGCCCTCGTCAGCGCCAGCGCTGTATTGCCTTTTGCCGAAGCGCAGACTGGTGATGGCCGCGCACAGCCATCGTTGCTTATTGTTCAAGGCGCGGGCGGTGAGAAGGAGTACGACGAAGCCTTCGGTGAATGGGTGCGAGGCTGGCAGGCTGCGGGTGCGAAAGGCGGCCTGCGCGTGACAACGGTCGGACAATCCGGTGTTCGTGAGGAAAGTCTGAACCAATTGCGCGCGGCCTTGCGTGAGGAGCCTGTGGAGAGCACGGAGCCTCTGTGGCTCGTTCTAGTCGGGCACGGGAACTACGACGGGCAGGCGGCGAAGTTTAACCTCACCGGCGAAGATCTCACCGCCACGGAACTCGCGGAGTGGCTTTCGCCCATGCGTCGGCCCGTCGTGCTCATCGCGGGATTTTCAGCGAGCGGTGCTTTTCTGAAGCCACTCGCGGCTCCAAATCGGATCCTTGTGACCGCGACCAAGACCGGGTCCGAAAGCAATTACGCGCGCTTCGGTGGGTTCCTCGCGACCACCATCGCCGGTCCCGCGGCGGACCTCGATCACGATGGCCAGACTTCCCTGCTCGAAGCATGGGTGATGGCCGGTCAGAAGACAGCGGAGTTCTATTCCGGGGAGGGCCGACTGGCGACGGAGCACCCATTGCTCGACGACAACGGTGACGGACGAGGGACTCCGGCGGATTGGTTCAAAGGGCTGCGGGCAGTGAAGAAGGCCAGCGCTGGAGCAGTCGCGGATGGAGCGCGCGCGCACCAGTTGCACCTCGTGCCGAGTGCTGCCGAGCGTGAACTTGCGCCCGCCGCGCGCGTGGAGCGCGATGCCGTCGAGCTCGAGATTTCGCGCCTGCGTGACACCAAAGGGGAGATGCCGGAAGGCGAGTATTACTCGCGGCTCGAGGGCTTGATGTTACGTTTGGCGCAGGTCTATCGCGATGCCCAGTCGAAGCCTGCGAATTGACGAATTCCGCGCGCCTGAGTCTGCATCGTGTTTCGCGAGGCAGCGGACCTCCCGGAACCCACCCGGAGAATTCGATGATTTAGTGTTGTGTCTTTCGCGCTCGCGGTCGTAAAAGCGCCGCATGCCCACCACTAAAAAATCCACCCGCAAACCAAATGCCGCGTTCATGAAGCCCGTCCAACCGGACGACAAGCTCGCCCTGATCGTCGGCAGCAAGCCACTTCCCCGCAGCGAACTCACGAAGAAGCTCTGGGACTACATCAAGAAAAACAAACTCCAAGACGCGAAGAAGCGGACTCAAATCAATGCGGACGACGCGCTGAAGGCAGTCTTCAACGGCAAGAAGAGCGTCACGATGTTTGAGATGACCAAGCTGGTTTCCGGACACATCGCGTAACGGAAGCGCTTGCCTGCGGAATCTGGGACGTGCGTCGCGCATGCGCGTGCGGTCCGGGTTGAAGCATCATTAACGTCGGGTACCGGAACTCCGGTATCCGACGTTTTGTTTTTCGGGATCGAGGCCCGGGATCGGTTGCTCGTTGCCTGGGGCTGCAACTTCGACCTCGATGGACGACCTGATAATTGCGATCCGTTCGGCTCGCTGTCAGAGACTGCGCCGCACAGACTTGGTCCGCCTGCTTCTCGTCTCGCCTAGGCAGGATCTTCCAGAAAAACGAACGGCACTCCGGGCCTCGATCAGTGAGCGAGACCCAAGAGTGCCGGTAAGTTCTGCGTCTCACCTCAAGGGTGAGTCAGCATGTGGACGGGATTACTTCTTTTTCACGGCTGCCCAGCGGCGGCGTGCGGCCGCGGCCATCTTGGCGCGGGCTTCAGGAGAGATGACCCGCTTGCCGCCGCGCTTGCCACCGCTCTTTTTGGCGGCCGCAGCGGGGGCTGCTGGCGTGACGGAAGTGCCCTTCGTCTTGGCCCAGCGAGCGCGCTGAGCTGCCGCGATCCGCTCGCGAGCTTCTGGAGAAAGATTGCTCTTCCGGCGACGGCCCCGACGCTTGGTAGCTGGTGCCGATGCGGCGGCTGGTGCGGAGGAAACCGCGGCAGAACCGCCGAAGATGGAAGCAAGTTCCCGTTGGAGTTGTTCGATGCGCTCCGAGATTTCGAGGGCGCGTTTGAGTTGGTTAGTGGATGGTGTATTGGCTGGCATGAGGGGGAGAAATAGGATGGGAGTCGCGGTGTCGTCAACTATTGATCTTTGCCCAAGTTATCCGTTGGCATATCTGGCAGTTGGCTATCAGGTGCGGAAATCCGGCCTTTTTGGGAGGGAACTAACTTCCTATTGCGATGCTGTCATGGGCCTGCACATCGCATTTTCTATGAACTGCGAAACTTGCCCTAGTTGGCCGCAGTCGGTATGGCCGGGGCCGCTTTCCGCACCTTCAGTAGTATCGGGAAGCTGGTCTGTAACCCCTCGGTGCTTTCGTTGGCGCGGGCATTCCCGGTGACGAGGTGGCAGAGCCGGTCTTGCTCTTCGACCCATGGCGCACAACTCAGGAATACTTCACGCTCCGTTTCGTTCGCGCGAATCTGCACCCCATTGAGGCCAATGCTGTCGATGATAACGCCGTGAGGGAGTCCGTCGATATCCAGGCCCAAAAGGGCATCGTTTCCGTTGCGCTTGACCCTCAGCCACACCGCGACACGTCCTCCCGGCTCGATACCGATCTCCTGAGGTTTTTTCGTCGTCAGCACGTTGCTGCCTGGTGCTTCGTGAGAGCTTTCGGACTCGAGCATGAGCAATTGCTTGGGTGCTGTGGTCACCGCCACCTTCGGAAAAGCGCCGACCTGGCGCGTTACCGACTGCCCACCGATCTGCGCGGTGGATATAAATTCTAGCGGAGTGAAATCAGCAGGCCCAGCCGGGACGGACGTGTCGGCAAACAGAGTTCCGGCGGCGGACAAATGGCCGGGTTCAATAACGATCGGGCTGGTGACGAAGAAGCCGGCGGGAATGCCGGATACTTCGACTTTGATCGCTCCGTCGAATCCATCCATCCGTTCCGCACGCACAACGAATTGCACTCCAGTGCCAGAAGGAATGGCATCAAGGCCCTTGGTCTCGAGCGCGACTGAGAAGTCCTGCACGGGCTTGCGGACAATCAGGCGGTAAGCGTTGCGCTCTCCGCTCCAGCCGCGGGTGTCGGTGATGCGAAGAAGATATGCTCCTTTCTCGGGAGCGGTGAAAATGAGCCGCGAGTCCCGGCCTAACTGGCGCTCGGAGTCATCATCATTGGTGTAGTGAAGCGTGAAGGTCGGCAGGCCGTTGGGCACGATCTTGGAGCCGATTGGTTTCGGTTCGACGACGTAGCAAGGCTCATCCAGGCCATGCCCGGCGGGGCTAGTGTTAAACCAGGCGCGGCGCATGTTGCCACGGGTGAAATAGATCATGTCGGAGTCCGGGCCGCGGGCGAGGCGGAAGATGCGGAGCACTTCGCCGTTGAAGTACATGTAGTCATTCAGATCCATCTCATCGAATTGCCCGAGCCGGATCGCCGGGTCATTCGCGTCTTCGCTGCGCAGGGTGATCCAGGAGTCGCGGGTGGCCTGGAGCAGGAGCTGTGGAACGGGTTGGCCCTTGGCATCGAGGACTTCGATCTTCGTATCGGCGGGCGAGCCCAGCATCGCTGCCCGCGTTTCTATGACGAAGCGCTGATCCTTCTCTGCAGCGATGCGGTAAAGGTCGCTGTCTCCACGTACGGCATCGCCGGTTTCCAGCAGCCGTCCGTTCACGGATGCGGGAATGCTGAGGGGCTGCGCTTGAGCGAACTCGTCGTTGGGTTCCGCTTCGGTGACTTCCGGCAGCGCACTGACGGCGACCTTCATCGCCACGCGGCTGCGGTAGTCTTCGCTATCGAGCGGCAGGTTGATTTCACCATCGGCACCGGCTTTCACGCTGACCGTTTTCACCGCAAGGTTATGACCGATCAATTGCACGGCGGACTCCCGATTGGCCGGCACCGAGAGCGGCCACCAGCCGGTGACATAAGGCAGCACGCCGACCGTAAGGCGGTAGGCGTGATCTGGTGAACCCTCGAGCGTGATCTCGTAAATGCGCGCGACGTACTCGCCATCCTTCGGCGCCTGGAACGCGATGAAAGGATCTGCGCCGCTATCGAGGCCATTGTTGGCCGCAAGCAGCTTTCCGCGATGATCGAGAATCTCCAGCCGCGTGGTGACCGCCTTCGATTCGAGACGGCGGGCGGCGGCATCGAAGACGATGGTTTCTCCGCGTTTTGCGCGGAAGCGAAAGTTATCCTGCTGGCCGGTTTCCGTGAGCGTGCCCCAGACGTTGATCGGGAGTGTGTCCAGTGGAGTAGGGGATGCAGACTTCTGGATGACGATTTGCGAGAGGTAGTCGAAGGCCAGCTTCTTCTGCGCAGATTCGCCGGCGGGTGTGATCGCGCTGAGCAGAGCCTGCCCGCGCCGCAGCGTGGCCTCGGCCGTAATGGAGAGTTCCGCTTTCGTGCCGCTGGCATCGACCTTTACCACCGTGGCTTTCAGACCTGCGTTGTTGAACTTTACGCCCGTGAGTCCCGCGAGGTTTTTTCCGGTCAGGATGACTTTCGTGGTCGCGCCCGACTGCAATCCTCCGGGCTCCAGGCGGGTGATCTCCGGTTTCGTCGGCGCCGCTGGCTTCGCCTTCATGGGCTTGGCTTTCGCCGCCATCGGAGCGGGCGAGGGCTTGCCCGTTGCGGTGTCGTAGTAGCCGACCGAGCCGTCGAGGCGGCCCAGCGCGAGCTGGGTTCCGTCGAGCAAGGCGAGGGCAGGGGACCACTCGGGCTGCGCTTCGAGAAGGTGTTTCTCGGTAATGCTGGCGGCGTCCCAGACTTTGACGGTCTTGTCAGCCGCCGTCGAAACGAGCGTTTTCCCATCAGCAGAGAAAGCGAGATTCAGGATCGCACCCTCGTGTGCGAAACGCGAGACAGTGAGGGCATTGCTGCCTTCGAGCGCCTTCTCCGAGACGCGCCAGGTGCGGATCCGATTGTCCACGCCGGCCGAGGCAACGACTTTCCCGTCTGGCGAAAATGCCACGACCGTCTGTTCCTTGAACGGTTGCGAGAAGGTATCAAGGCGCGCGCCCGTGGCGGTGTCCCAGAGCTTCACGGTGCGATCCGCGCTCGCGCTGGCCAGCACGCGCCCATCCGGCCGATAGCTGAGACCAAAGACGCCGCCATTGTGTCCGGACAGGGTTCGCAGCTCGGTTCCGTCGCTCACCTTCCACAGTCGGATCTTCTGATCGTAGCTGCCGGTCGCGAGGGTCTGTCCATCGGGGGAAAGCGCGAGGGCGTAGAGCGCGTCTTTGTGCCCCTCATACTTTCGCGCGAGCGTGCCATCCGCGACCTTCCACTGGTAAGCCACGCCACTCACGCCGGGCTCGCCGGCGGCGGCAAAGAGCATCGAGCCATCGGGCGAGAAGACCAGCGCATTGACCTTGCCGGCCACGCCGTCGAGCGCGCGCACGGACTTGCGCGTGGTAGCTTCCATGAGCTGCACCGAGCCATACGCGCCCGTGGCGATGGGTTGCGCCTTCGGCGAAAATGCGAGCGCATGGATGGCTTTCGGACGCGCTAGCTTCGGCGCTATTTTTGGAAGCGTGCGCAGAACGTCGGTGAGCGAACGCTCGGCGGCGGGTGCGGGTGCGCCGGAGTCGATCCATTGCCGGATCAGCGCGATCTCCTCGGGCTTGAGGTGCTCGCGCTTGCCCGGCGGCATGAACTTGTTCTTCCCCTCCTTGCCGCTGCGACCCTCAAGGAACTTTACCAGCAAGGAATTCTGCGCATTGCCCGGTTCGATGGCCTTGCCGGCTTCGCCGCCCTTGAGCAGAGCTTCATAGGTCTCGATGACGAACTCGCCATCCGCGTCTTCCGCGGCGTGGCAATCGACACAATGCTCCTGAAAGATCGGCGCGATTTTGGCCGCATAATCAATCTGCGCAGCGGAAGCAGGCAGGGCCGCAATCGCCGCAAGGAAGGTCGCGAGGGCAGGGAGGATGCGCACGGTCGGGGCTTTCAAGGTTAGTGATTGAAGATGAACTCGGTCGAACTCAGGATGCTCCAGAACAAGTCCTCGAGCGCCAGGCGCTTCTCGTCCGGATCCTTCGCTCCGGCGAGCAGCGTGCGGATCGCTTGCAGTTCCTTCTCCGTCGGCGGTCGGGCGACGGTCGCCATGTAGGCTTCAGCGGCGAGTTGATCGTCGGAGAGCTTGCTCGCGAGGAGTTTCTCCAGCCGGTTGTCTTTGGCGGAGAGCTTCTGGTTGAGCGTGTCGCCATTCGCGATGTGCAGTGCCTGCGCCATGCTCGGCTCATTGGTGCGCTCGCAATCGCAGGTCTGCACACGGTCGGGCCGGCCAAAGCTCGTGAGGAAATAGGACGCGGTATTCGAGTCGGGAAGTTGGAGCGCGCGGTAGCCCATCGGGTAGGAGTCACCGAGGCCTCGGTTGGCGTTGCGCTTGTCCATGCGGAAGGGAGTCGGCACGCCCGTGACCTGCGATGCGGCATCGAGCATCACTTCCGCCTGCATCCGGCGCGGGTAGTAGCGCGAGTAGAAGCGCGTGTCGGATTTGTTTTCAGGAAGCGCGAGGCTGCTGCGTTGGTAGGTCTCGCTCTGCAGGATCGTCCGCATCAGCGCCTTGAGGTCGAACTGCTGCTTCGCCAGAAAACCCGCCGCCTCGCTTAGCAGCGCCTCATTGCTCGCCGGATTCGTCATGCGCAGATCGTCCACCGATTCCACGAGCGCCACGGAGAAGAAGTTTTTCCACACGCGATTGGTGATCGCGCGGGAGAAGTAAGGGTTTTCCGGCGCGGTCAGCCACTTTGCGAGCACCACGCGCCGGTCCTCCGGCGAGGTCAGGGAGAGCGGCTCGCCATCGAGTGGCGCGGGCGGTTGCGGACGGCCGCGCAGGGGCTGCACGAGGTCGCCCGTGGTGTCAGCAAAGATCACGCGTTCGTCGGGCACGGAGCCATTCTTGGAGCGCACGCGGGAGAAGAGATTCGCGAAGGCGTAATACTGGTCGTGCGTCCACTTTTCCATCGGGTGGTTGTGGCACTTCGCGCAGTTGATCGACATGCCGAGGAAGGCGACCGAGGTCGTCTCCGCGATGCGCGTGGGTTCATCGTGGAGGATGAAGAAGTTGCCCGCGCCATTTTCCAGCGTGCTGCCGGTGCTGGTGAGGAGGTCGCGCACCATCTCGTCCCACGGTGTGTTGAGTTCCACCTGGCGGCGGATCCACTGATAGTAGCTCCACATCGGCTGCACCGGGAGCGTGTCGCTATTTACGAGCAGCAGATCGCTCCACTTGTAGGCCCAGTAGTCCACGAACTCCGGTCGCGAGAGCAGCGATTCGATGAGCTTGTCGCGTTTGTCCGGCGTGGTCTCGGCGAGAAAGGCGCGCACTTCCTCCGGCTTCGGGATCAGCCCGATCGTATCGATGAAGGCACGCCGGATGAATTCCGCGTCCGTGCAGCGATCAGAGGGTGGAAGGTTCAACTCGCGCAGTTTGGTCAGCACCTGCTGATCGATGAAATTGCGCGGCTGGATGGCGGTGAAACGCTCCGCAGTGACCGGCGCGGCATACGGCGCTGTCACGGTGCCGATATCGAGACGGCTGAGATACCAGGCAGTGATCGTCCCTTCCCCATGACCCACGACTTTCACCACGCCAAAGTCATCGACGGTGGCGACGGCGGTATTGCCCGGCGTGTATTTCGCCCAGCGGGTGACGTCGCGTTTGCTGCCGTCATTGAAGAATGCGGTCACCGTCACCGGTTGTGATTGTCCGGGCTTCAGCACGGCGTGCTTCGGCGAGACTTCGATGCGCTCGATGTGGGCCTCATCCTGGCGCGGGCCCGGCGCGCCGTGCGCGATCCAGTCGGCGAGGATCCCATACTCCGGCGACTCCATCTTGAAGCGTTCGCCACCCTTGTGCGGGATGGTCTTCGCGGCCTTGAGCAGGAAAAGGCTGCGCGCCGGGTCATCGACATTGATGCGCCGGCCCTGGGCCGACTTCACGATCGAGAGATAATCGCCGTCGTCATCATAACCGCGGAGCGAAAGGCGGAAGCCGCCCTGACCCGCCGCCGCGCCATGGCACGCGCCACTCGAGCAACCGAAGCGGGCGAGGATGGGCTGGACCTCGTTGCGGAAAGACGGGGCATCCGCAGCAAAGACGGGCGTGACCGCCGCTAGCGCGATGATCGGTGTCATCACGAAACGCCAAACACCAAACATCCAAGGATGAGCCCGCATTAGAAAAGCTCCCTAATGTATCCCTGTCCGCGATCGATGAGCGGCATGGGGCGGCCTTGCGGGCCGGGCAACTCGGTTTCGAGATCGATGCCGAGTGAATGATAGATGGTCGCGACGACATTCGCGGGCGTGGCTGGATGCTCCGCCGGGTAGCCGCCGATTTCATCGCTGCGTCCCACGACGCGTCCGCCCTTCACTCCGCCGCCCGAAAATTTCACCGTCCACACGCCCGGCCAGTGATCGCGTCCGCCGGCTGGGTTCACCTTCGGCGTGCGGCCGAATTCCGCCAGATTGCAGACCAGCGTGTTATCGAGCATCCCGCGCTGGAAGAGATCCTCGAGCAGCGCGCTGTAGCCTTGGTCATACATCGGCGCCACGAGGTCGCGCATGCCTTCGATGCTGGTGAAAGGCTTTGAGCCGTGGATGTCCCACGTGATCTCGTTGAAGACCGTGATGAAGGTATTCAGCGTGACGAAGCGGACGCCGCGTTCGACAAGGCGGCGCGCGAGCAGGCAGCACTGACCGAAGCGATTCATGCCGTAGCGCTCCCGGACGCTGACCGGCTCCTGATCGAGGGCAAAGGCGTCGCGCGCGGCCGTGCTCGTCATCAGCCGATAGGCATCGGCGAAGTTCGCCTCCATCAGTTTGGCCGACTCGCTGGCCTCGAAGTTCTTTACCGCGTCATCGACCAGCGAGCGCAGTTCGCGGCGCCGCTGTAGCCGCACCTCGCTGATCTCTTTCGGCGGGAGAAGGTCGGGCACTTTGAAGTCCTTCACCGACGGGTCGCCATTGAGCACAAAGGGATCGTAAGTCTTGCCGAGATACCCCGCGTCCTGTCCGTGCGGGAGATTGCCGCCCGTGGGTCCCATCGGTTCGGGTAGGATGACGTGCGCGGGCAGTTCCGAGCGGCGGCCTTTGAGAAACTCCAAGGCGCAGCCCGCGTGCGGTGTATTGATGCCCCCCGTAAAGAGACGGCCCGTCTGCATCATCTGATGTCCCGTGTCATGCACCGCGGCTGCCGTGTGATAGACGCTGCGCACCAGCGAGAATTTGTCCGCGAGCTTCGCCATGTGCGGAAAGATCTCGGTGATCTGAATGTCGGGGTTGTTCGTCTTGATGACCTTGAAGGGTCCACGGACTTCGCGCGGCGCATCCGGCTTCGGGTCCCAGGTGTCGATCTGACTCGGGGCTCCGAGATTGAAAATCATGATGCACGCGCGTTCGTCCTTCGACTTATCGACCGCGCCGAGCGCCTTGAGATTCTGCAGCATGGGCAGCGAGAGCCCGATCGCACCGAGCGTGCCGGCTTGCAGGAAGTCGCGGCGGGAGACGCCGTCGCAGGTGGTGATCGAACCCTGGCCAGAGAACTTGAACATAGGAGTCGTGGGTGGTTGGGAGGTGCGGTGAATCGAGTCTTCGGAGGTGCGCAACCTTTGAAGAAAGGTGGGGGAGGATAGGCCGGGGTCCGGTGGGAATAAATGGAGCGAACGGGATGGGAAGTTGTAGTATCCCGCCATGCCGTCTCGCGCCCGAAAAACCCGGCTCGTGGTCTCGCTCTTCGCGACTCCGAGCCCGCTGCATGAGGAGATCTTTTATACGGTGGTGCGGGCCGGGCACATCGTTGGCGGTGCGGACCATCACATCCGGCGCGATCATTACCCCGGTCACGAGTTGATCCTGTGTCTGCGCGGCCGTGGTCGCGTGACCTTGCAAGGGCGCCGGCATGCCGTGGGGCCGGGCCAACTGGCGTGGGTGCCGTGTCATCGTCCGCATGAGCACGGGGCCGATCCGCGCGATCCGTGGGAGCTGTATTGGGTGCGGATGGACGGGCCGAGGCTTACGCGTGTCGCTGAAGCACTCGAGGTTGAAAGTTCCCCGGTCTTTGTTGAATGCGACTTTGAAACCACGGCCGCCACTTATCGCGAAATCTTCCAGCTCATGGAAGACCCCCGCCCGGAGACACCGGCGCTCATTCACGCCGCGGCGGCGCGCTTGATCGCCTCCGCCTTTGCCAGCCGGCAGCGGCAGCAACCCGCCGAACATCAATCGCCGCCGCTGCTCGAACGCGCGATCGAGCGGATGAAGCTCTCCTATTTCCAGAAACATCGCGTCGCCGATCTCGCGGCATTGTGCGGGATGAGTGAGTCGCACTTCACGCGACTCTTCCGTGCGGCGTTCGGCACCACGCCGATCGACTGGCTCCGCCGCGAGCGGATCAGCCAGGCCAAGCGGCGCCTCGTGGAGACGCGCGACGCGATCAAGGAAATCGCCGAGCAGGTCGGCTACGGCGACCGGTATTTCTTCAGCAAGGACTTCAAGGGCTTCACGGGCATGACGCCACGGCAGTATCGCGAGCGTGAGCAGGCTGGGGCATAGCTTGGAGGCAATTGAGTTTGCAACGCTGGGCACGGCAACGCATGCAGACGGCGTGAGTTCCCCGGCCGCTCGCGCCCCTATGGAAAAGAAAGTGATCGTGCATATCGCCGAGACGGAAATCTCGGAGGCCGGCGGCATGGGGCGAGTCGCGTGGCATTGGCGGCAGGCGTTTCTCGATCGTGGCTATGAGTTCATCCACATCGGGCCGTCGGTGGTTCCGGCGCGTTACACGAAAAGCCTCTTTCCGCTGCTCGCACTCCGCCACTTCGGGCGGCTCCGGTTGCGCAACCCGCTGCTGCTCCTGCACGAGCCGGTGGGCGGACTCTTCATTTCGCGCGGACACCCGGCGGTGGTCTTCAGCCATGGACTCGAGCGGCGATGCGCGATGGTGCTCCCGGATGAGGCGCCGGTGCCGCGCAGCCGGCTGCGTAGTTTCGTCACGGCACCCTTGTGGCGGATGCGCGCGTGGTCGTGCGACACGGGGCTGCGCCGGGCGCTCGGCGTGCTCGCGATCAATCAGGAAGACGCCGCGTTTCTCCGCAGCGCCTACCAAGTGCCGCCGGAGCGGATGTTCGTCTTTCGCAATGGCGTGAATGCGTTGGCGGAAGTGCCGCCGATCACGGAGGAGCAGCGCCGCACGGTCCTATTTCTCGGGAGCTGGCTGCGCCGAAAAGGGACGGACGTGCTCTGCGAAGCGGCGAGAATCTTGGGGCAGCGCGGGCTGCGGCTGAATTGGGTCTTCGCCGGCATCGGCGTCGAGCCCGCGGCGATGTTGCGCGAGTGGCCGACGGGTTGGCACGCGACGACGCAGATCGTGTCGAAGTTTTCCCCGCACGAAGAGGCCGCGATCATCCAGCGCTGCGGGATCTTTGTGCTGCCGAGCCGCTTTGAGGGCCAGCCGCTCTCGTTGCTGCAGGCGATGGAAAGTGCGCACTGCTGCCTCGCCTCGGCGACGTGCGGTCAGCTCGATTTGATCCGCCACGGCGAAAACGGGCTCCTCCACGCGCCAGGCAATGCCGCGGAACTCGCGCGGCAGATTGAGGAGTGTGTGAGCGATCCGGCGCGCGCGGCAGCGCTCGGAGCCAAGGCCCGCGAGTCGGTGCGGGATCGCTCGTGGAGAGCGGTCTCGGCGGAAGTCGCGGATTTCGTCGAGGCCAGAGCGAAGTCCGCGCTCAAGGAGTAGGGGCGCCCCCGCCCCGAGTCGCTCGACGGGGCGAGGGCGCCCCTGCTCCCTGTGAGGCGCGTTCCAGCACTTTGGTAAAATTTCCCTCGCGCAGTTCCTCGACGATCTCCGGGTGGGCACTCGCCGCGATGAACGCGACGAGCAGAATCGCCGCGAGCAAGAGCCCGGTCGCCGCGCCGAGCACTGCCCCCGCGAAGCCGTAACCGAGCCGGATCACGCCCAGCGTCTGGTGCTCCGTCTTCTTGAACAAGACCGCTCCGAAAAACGTTACGACGAGATAGACCGCGACGCCAAGGAGGAGCCCGGCGAGCGGTGTGCGCGCTTCATCGGGAACCGGCAGCGAGAGGTCGAGGAACGGCTCGACGAGCGGTCCGCCGATCATGGCCGCTGCTGCCCCAAGCGCGAGCGCCGCGAGCCCGATCGCCTGCCGGACGACGCCGAGCTTCCAGCCGTGCCACGTCTTCAGCGCGACGATCAGCGCGGCGGTGGCGAAGAGCAGGGGAGGCGTCATGCAGCGCGTGACACAGGCCTCCGGCCTGAGCTCCGGACGATCACAGGCCGGAGGCCTGTGTCACTACTCCGCATTGCCCGCGCTGCCTTAGCGCGTGATCGCAAAGGACCAGCGCCGCCATCGCCTCGACCATCGGCACGGCGCGCGGCAGCACGCAGGCATCGTGGCGACCGCGCGCCCTTAGTTCCGTCTCTTCGCCCGCGACGGTCACGGTTTGCTGCGCTTTGAAAATTGTGGCCGTCGGCTTGAAGGCGATGCGGAAGAAAATCGCCTCGCCATTGCTGATGCCGCCCTGGATTCCGCCGCTGCGATTGGTCGTCGTCCGCACCTTGCCCGCTTCCATGGCGAAGGCGTCGTTGTGCTCAGAGCCCTTGAGTTTCGTGCCGGCAAAGCCGCTGCCGATCTCGAAGCCTTTCGTCGCCGGCAGCGAGAGCATGGCCTTCGCGAGTTCGGCCTCGAGCTTGTCGAAGACCGGCTCACCGAGTCCCGCCGGCACGCCGCGGATCGTGCATTCGATGACCCCGCCGACGCTGTCGCCTTCGCTGCGCACCGCTTTGATGAAGTCGATCATCTTCACCGCCATCGCGGCGTCGGGGCAGCGCACGATGTTGGCCTCCACTTCTTCAAAGCGCACCGTCTCCGGATTCACGTCCGCCACGAGTTCGTGGATCGTCTTTACGTAAGCCATGATCTCGAGTCCGGGTGCGATCGTCGCGAGCACCTTCTTCGCGACCGCCGCCGCCGCGACGCGCCCGATCGTCTCGCGCGCCGAGGCACGTCCGCCGCCCTGCCAGTTCCGGATCCCGTACTTTGCCTGATAAGTGTAGTCCGCGTGCGACGGGCGGAAGGCCGTCTCCATCTCTTTATACGATTCGGCCCGCGCATCCTTGTTCATCACCGCGATGCAGATGGGCGTGCCGAGCGTGCGACCTTCAAAGACGCCCGAAAGAATGCGGCACGCGTCGGCTTCATCGCGCGGCGTCACGATTTCGCTCTGCCCGGGCCGGCGTCGATCGAGGTCGATCTGGATGTCGGCTTCGCTCAGCTCGACCTGCGGCGGGCAGCCATCGATGACCACGCCCACGCCGCCTCCGTGGGATTCGCCCCAGGTGGAGATGCGGAAAGCGTGGCCAAACTGACTGGACATAGGGGGCGCACGGTAGGTGCCAGTGCGCGCGCGCCGCAAGCCAATGCTGCCTCGGTCGCTCCGACTGAAGACATTCGCTTGCCAGCGCCCCGTGGTCAGCGACCATGCCGCGCCGATGAATTCCGCCCGCTCTCCGCGCCTCCTCGCCATCGTGTGTGCCGTCGCGATGTGCTTCACGAGTCTCCTGGGCGCCGCGGAGATCGAAGACGCGCGGAAGCTCTTCATCGGCGGCAAGTATCAGGAAGCCATCGCCGCCGCGCGTGAGGGGATGAGCGAAGTGGCTCGTGAGCCGAAGTGGCCTCAATTGCTGGGCGAAGCGCTGAGCGCGGTCGGTCGCTATGCCGAAGCGCGCGACATCCTGCTGCGCGCCGCCGCGGAGGACGCGCAGGATCTTTCCCTGCGCCTCACGCTCTATCGCGCGCTGCTGGCCACCGGCGCGGTGGAGGAAGCGCGCGCGATGCTCACCGAGATGGATCGTCTCGGCGGCACGCGGCAGTGGGCCTATCGGAGCCCTGAGCAGCGCATCGCGCTCGGTCGCGTGGCGCTGATGGTCGGCGGCGATCCGAAGCGCGTGATCGAACTCTTTTTCGATCCGGTGAAAAAGGAAGCGCCGGACTTTCGCGACGTCTATCTCGCGAACGGCGAACTCGCCTTGGAGAAGAATGACTTTGCGCTCGCCGCGAAATCATTCCAGGCAGCCGTAAAGAAGTTTCCGGAGGATCCGGACGTGTGGTTCGGACTCGCGCGGGCGTATGCGCCGAGCGATTCCGACGCGACCAATGACGCGCTCGAAAAGGCGCTCAAGTTCAACCCGAATCACACCGGCGCGTTCCTGCTGCTCGCGGATCAGCATATTGACTCCGAGCATTACGAAGAGGCTGGGGCGGCTCTTGATGCGGCGCTCAACGTGAACCCGAACCTCGCAGAAGCGCATGCGTATCGTGCCGTGCTGGCGAATCTGCGGGCCGATGAAGCGGCGGAGAAGGCGGCGCGCGTCGCTGCCTTCAAGGTTTGGAAGACGAATCCCGCCGTGCCGCACCTGATCGGCCGCAAGCTCTCGCAGAAGTATCGCTTCGCCGAAGGCGCGGCGCTGCAGCGTGAAGCCTTGCAGTTCGATCCGGGTTCCCTTTTGGCCAAGGGTCAGCTCGCGAATGATCTTCTCCGGCTCGGCGGCCACGACGAGGAAGCATGGAAGCTCGCGGAGGAAGTGCACAACGCCGATCCCTACGACGTCGTCGCCTACAATCTCGTCACGCTCCGCGATGCGATCGCCCATTTCCGCACGCTGGAGAGCGAGCATTTCCTGGTGAAGATGGATCCGCGTGAGGCGGACATCTACGGCGCCGATGTGCTCGCGCTGCTCGAGCGCGCGCATTCCACGCTGACCAAGAAGTACGGGCTCACGCTGAAGGAACGGACGATCGTGGAGATCTTCCCCGACCAGAAGGATTTCGCGATTCGCACCTTCGGTCTGCCCGGCGG
>JANPIS010000575.1:0-2229 GCA_031425095.1 Chthoniobacteraceae bacterium | reverse complement strand
CACGACGAACTCGGCCACCCGACGGGTTCGGGGAAAGTGCACACGCAGATGAATGCGAAGCGCCGTAACAAGCTGAAGCAACTGGGCGCCGAACTGCCGCTGCCGACGATCTACGGCGCGTCCGAGGGTCATGTGCTGCTGGTCGGCTGGGGCTCCGCCAAAGGTCCGATCGAGGAAGCGGTGAAGAAAGGCCGCACCCAAGGCGAAGCCGTCTCCGGCCTGCATCTCAAGTACCTGAACCCGCTGCCCAACGGCCTCGAGAAGATCTTCAGCGGCTTCACCCACGTCGTCGTGGTGGAGCTGAACGACGAAGGCCTCTACGGCTACGGCCAGCTTTGCGCCATCCTCCGCGCTCGCTACTGCGATGCTCGCATCCAGGGTCTCACGAAGACCGACGGCCTCACCTGGAAGGTCGGCGAAATCCTCAACCGCGTCCTCTCGCTCACGAGCAAGCAGTAACTTTCACCCCAACTTGTCCTGAATATGAGCACTCTCGCTTTCCCCGCCGAACCCCTCAATCGCACGACCGATGCGCCCGCCGCTGGCCCGATCCCGCCCGACGCCGAACGCAAAGGGCTGACGAAGAAAGAAACCGCCGCCGATCACCCGACCTGGTGCCCTGGCTGCGGCGACTTCTCGGTCCTCGCGCTCTACTACAAGCTCATCGAGAAGCGGAAAGTCTGGCACGAGAAGATCTGCACCGTCGCCGGCATCGGCTGCTCGTCGCGATTTCCTTACTTTGTCCAGGCCCACGGCGCGCACTTCATCCATGGGCGCGCACTGGCTTTCGCGAGCGGTGTCTCGCTTTCGCGCCCGGACTTGCACGTGTTCGTTTTCGGCGGCGATGGCGATGCCTTCTCGATCGGCGGCAATCACTTCAACCACACCGCGCGGAAAAACGTGAAGATGACCTATGTGGTCATGGATAACTTCGTCTATGGGCTGACCAAGAAGCAGACGTCTCCCACGTCGCCGATCGGCTTCAAGTCGAAGACCGACGTGTGGGGCTCGCAGGATCGGCCGATCAATCCACTCAAGCAGGCGATCGCTGCCGGAGCGACCTTCGTCGCGCGTTCCACGGCGACGAACGTCGCGCAGCTCCTGAAGATGATGGAAGCCGCGATGGACCACGACGGCTTCTCTTACATCGAGTGCTTGAGCGAGTGCATCGAGTTTTACCCCGGTGCCTTCGACGGCGCGAACCCCCGCAAAGGCGGCACCTTTCCAGAAGTGCCCGCCGATCATGATGTGACCGACGAGGTCGCCGCCTACAAATTGGCTGGCTCGGAGTGGCCGGGGATGTTCGGCATCTTCTACAAGGCGGACCGGCCGACCAAGAACGCGAACGAGGCGAAAATCGTCGCCGACCATCGTGCGAAGGTCGAAGGCCTCGCCGACTGGCAGATCCTGAAGAAGAACTTCGACCGGATGAAGTAGAGCCAGCGGCAGGCAAGCGCCGCTCTGCGAGATTCCGTGTCCCGTTTCGCACGGATTGGGCTATGACTCTGGTGTCCACGCGACACCCCAGACTGCCTGTTCTATGAAACGTTCCGCCCTTCTGCTCTCCGCCGCGGCTCTCCTCGCGGCGCTCTCGGTCGTCCAAGCCGCTCCAAAGAAGCGCAAGCGCGAGGCCGAAGCCAAGCCCGCCACCCCGCCCGCGGCTACCGCCGGCCTGCCGCAGAAACCGGTGGTCGAGGCAAAGCCGATGTCGCAAGAGTTGCCGTCGCCTTGGCGAACTTGGAGCGACGCATCGGGCAAGACGCTCGAGGCGGCGTTTCGCGCGCTGGCGGGCGACATGGTCACGGTGCAAACGCGCGAAGGTCAGACTTATCCGCTCCGGCTCTCAGCGCTGGTCCCAGCGGATCGGGCTTTTGCCATCGATTACGCAAAGCGGCTCCGGGCGCAGAACTTTGCGGACGAGTACGTGAAGAAGGCGGCGTATCAGATCGACTACCTCATCGGTTCGACGCTCGTCGCGAAGGGGCTGAAGTTTAATACGCCGGCGACGGACGAGCAGTTCGTAAGACGCATCTACCTCGATGCGATCGGACGCATCCCGACCGCAGAGGAGGCGGGAACCTTTCTTGCCGACGCGGCGACGGACAAGCGGGCAAAGCTCATCGACAAGCTGCTGCATTCGCCGGGCTACACGATGCATATGTACAATTGGCTCGGCGACATGCTGCGGGTGAAGGACACCTTCGGCAAAGGCGTGCCGACTTTCACCTT
>JANPIS010000574.1:0-2874 GCA_031425095.1 Chthoniobacteraceae bacterium | reverse complement strand
CGGCTCGCAGCCATCGTCGGCGCCGGCAATATCCAGCGACCGGAGTCGATGGTCGTTGTACTCAGCGCGGGCCTGCAGCCACGCGATAAGTTCATCGATATCGCGCTCACCGCTGCGACTAGCGCGCTGCGGTCGCAGTGGGAGCCGGTGCTGGCGCAAGGCGCACCCGCCTGGAAGCCCGAGTGGCGCGAGCTGGTAAAAACGCTCGCAACCCCGAAAGCCCCGGCGCCAGCGGTGAAGAAGGCCACGAACAAGATCGGCCCGCCGATCGTCCAGATCCACGGACGCCTTCGGGCCACACCCTTTGAGCAGTCCCGCATCGCTGCCGAGGTGCTGACCAAAGGCGACGCCAACCGCGGTGCTGAGATTTACCGACGGCCGGAGCTGGCCTGTGTGACCTGCCACCGCATCGGCGAAGAAGGCGGAAACGTCGGGCCGGCGCTCGACTCGGTCGGAAGCGCCCAGCCGCTGGAGTTTCTGATCGGCACCGTGCTCGAACCGCAGCGGGAAATTAAGGAAGGCTTTGAGACGTTGCGTGTGACGACGAAGCAAGGCACCGAGCACATCGGCATCATCGCCGCAGGGAATGACACCGCACTCACCCTGCGTGATCCAGCCGGCGCCGAACACGTCGTGGCGCTCGCCGAGATCGAGAACCGTGAGCTCATCGGCTCGCTCATGCCCGCTGGCCTCACGGACAATCTTTCGTCCGAGGATCTACGGGATCTCTTCGCCTACCTGACGCAGCTCGGCAAGCCGCATTAGCTTCGGCGACGAACGCACTCCGGCCTGCGATCTGCTCTCGCAAGCGGCGTGAGCTTCATCTTTGCGTTCATCCTCCTTGGCCTCGCCGCGCTCGTCTCCATCGCCGCCGGGGTCTGGATTCTGGTTCTGGCCTTCCAAAAGCGGATCTGGTGGGGCCTGGCCGTCCTCTTCGTCCCGCTCGCGAATATCGTCTTCACCGTCATCGAATGGAAAACGGCCCGGCGTCCGTTTCTCCTCTCCCTCGCCGCGCTACCGCTGTGTGCCGGCGCCTGGTTCGCATTTCCAAAGGATCACCCGCTGCTGCAGGGACTCACCGCGCACCTCGGCGCACCGACCGCCGAAACGGCAAGTCTGGAATCCGATGAAGTCGAGGCCGAAGCCGCCTCCACGACACCCGTGACTCCGGCCGGACCGACGCCCTCGGAGATCGACACCAAGCTCGCGGCGCTGAAGAGCAAGGAAGCCTCGCTCCTCGCTCGCAAGAAAGCGCTCGATCCTCGCGACAAGGCCGCCGCCCTTGCACTCTCCCACGAGATCGTCGCGTACAATGCGGAACTCCAAACCGCACTGGCGACACGCCAGCGGCTCGTCGAAGCCGGCGCGCTCCTCGTCCCGGCGAGCACACCAGCGGCGGGACAAATCGCGGGCCTACCGTTCACGGTCGAGAAAGCTACGCTCAAGGACGGCATCCTCACGTTACGCCAGGGGAAAGAGTTTTTCGCTGATCGCGAGGTGGCGATCTTCCTTTTTCTCAAGCAAGGCGAGAGCCCGGTCGGACGGACGTGGGAGATCACGGAGGCGATGGATTCCAACAATCCGCACGTGCATTTCTCGTGGCGCGATGCCGGTCAGTCGCTGCCCAAAACGAAGATCCTGATGAATGACTACCGGATGCATCTCGAATTCACGCCAGGAAAGGACGGCGCACTCAACGGACGCATCGCACTAGCCACGGCGGGTCCGCAGAACGGACGCGTGAACGGGACCTTCGTCGCGCAGACGGTCGCGAAGCAGTAATCGCCCAGGTCGCTGCGGGCTCGGTGTGATCAGTTGCGGCTTTGCATGCCGCACGCGGGGGAATACGCATCGCCAGCCATGGTGCGACTATTCGTCTTCGGTCTGCTTCTCTTCCTACCTCGATGCGTTGTTTCGCAATCGGCTCTGCAAGCACCGAAGACGACGTTGGGCATCGCGCACATCGGCGGCTTGTATTCGTTCACCGACACCGACTTCCTCAATGAAGGCGCCGCAGCCGCTCGCGAGATCGGGGCGAAGTGCATCAAGGTCAGCCTCAGTCTCGACACCGATAATCCCTCTCCAAAGCTCTACCCTTTCCACTCGCAGTGGCCACCCGTGACGACTCTCGAAGCGCTCGCGGAGACACCCTACTACCGCGCGCTCTTCGCCCGCGATTTTGAGACCTTCATCCTCACGGCCTTTCGTCCCGGACGACCGGCAAGCTATTGGCGCGGGCACTTTTCTCCGGAAGATGAGCAGGCCGAAGAGGAATGTTTCGCGGCGCTGACGCGTCACCTCTTGCGCACCTACGCGGGCACCGGGAAGACCTTCATCCTGCAAAACTGGGAGGGCGATTGGGCGCTGCGCGGGAGCTTCGATCCGGCGACCAAGCCGAGCGCGACCGCGACCACGGCCATGATTCGCTGGCTGGCGGCGCGGCAACGGGGCGTCGAACGCGGGCGAGCGGAAGCCCCGCCAGGAAGCGCGCGGGTTTTTCACGCCTGCGAGGTGAATCTGGTCCTGCAAGCGATTGAGCAGAACGCGCCGAGTGTGACGACCGATGTGCTCCCGCAAGTCGCGGTCGATCTGGCATCCTACTCCGCGTGGGACACGAAGGACTCCCCTGCCCGCTTTGCCGAAGCGCTGGCCTTCATCGCCCGGCACAAGCAACCGACGCCGCCCTTCGGGGAGCACGGCTTGTATGTCGGCGAATTCGGCCTGCCGGAATCTGGCACCACGCCCGCAGCAGTGCTGGCGCGGACCACAGAGTTGCTCGCCGCGGCCCGGAGCTTCGGCTGCCCCTACGCGGTGTATTGGCAACTCTACTGCAATGAACCCACGAGGACTCCGCCCAAGGAAAATGCGGACTTC
>JANPIS010000573.1:0-9516 GCA_031425095.1 Chthoniobacteraceae bacterium | reverse complement strand
GATCGCCGCGTCGATCTGGATGCTCAGATGCGAGTCCACGGTCGAGTGGGTGTAAGTGCGGAAGTCGATGCGCGAGACGACGCCCTGCGTGACGCTCAGGCGCTCGCCACCGATCGGGTAGCCAAAGACGGAGACCATCGACTCGAGTTCCGGCAGCCCGCCGAGTTCGAGCGGCTTGGTGCCGACGAAGAACGCGGTCTCCTGCACCTTCAACACCGCCAGATCGCAGTCGTGAGCGATGTGCTCGACGGTCGCGATGTACTTCTTGGGATCGTTCTCCTTCTCGACGGTGAGGAAGCGCGCATTGCTGACGACGTGGGCGTTCGTGATGAGTCGATCGCCCGCGACCACCCAGCCCGTGCCGGTGCCGCCACCGACCTGGCCGGGGAGCCAGGGCACGCGATAGTTGGCGTCCTGCGCGGTATTGGTCACGCGGGCGACGCTGCGGCGGATTTCGCCCGGCTGAGCCGAGGCGGACGGGGTGAGAAGAGCGAGCAGAAGGAGCGCGGCTCCGAGGCGGCGGATCATGAGGCCGGGAAGATGCACGGGGGTGGTGGGGGTGTAAATGGCGGTGTGGGGCGGAATGTCCGCGTTTGTAGCGTCGGTCTATGACCGTCGCAAACTTCCGTGGGCGACGGCGGCGCGAAGCATCGGTGCGCGCGTCGAGCTCCGCACCACCGCTGCCCACGGATGCGAGCGACGGTCATCGACCGACGCTACAGCACCGTCCCGCGCAGGATCGCCGAGGCCGCGGTGAAGTAGATGATCAGCCCGGTGACATCTACCAGTGTCGCGACGAAGGGCGCGGACGAAGTCGCGGGATCGACGCCGCAACGTCGGAGCAGCAGCGGCAGCATCGCGCCCGATACCGTTCCCCAGAGCACCACGCCCATGATCGCCGCGGAGACGGTGAAACCAATGAGCATATAGTGCGGACCGTAGGCGTCGGAAAAATGCGACCAGACGACGATGCGCACGAAGCCGATCACGGCGAGCAGCGCGCCGAGCAGCAGCCCCGAGGCAATCTCCCGGCGCATGACCCGCCACCAGTCGCGCAGGGTGATTTCCCCCAGCGAAAGCGCGCGGATGATGAGCGTCGAAGCCTGCGAGCCGGAGTTGCCGCCGCTGGAGATGATGAGCGGGATGAAAAGCGCGAGCACCAGCGCGCTGGCGAGTTCGTGCTCGAAGACGCCCATCACCGTGGCGGTGAGCATCTGCCCGACGAAGAGCACGACCAGCCACACGGCGCGCTTGCGCACGAGCTCGAGCAGCGGCGCATCCATATACGGCTCCTCGAGCGCCTCGACGCCGCCGATCTTCTGAATGTCCTCGGTGGTCGCGGCCTCCTGCACATCGAGGATGTCATCCACGGTCACAATCCCGAGCAGCTTCTCCTCGCTGTCCGTGACCGGGAGCGTGTTCCGATCGTATTTGCGGAAGGCCTCGATCGCGGTCTCCTCGGGGTCGGTGGCCTTGAGTGCGACGAAATTGGAGTCGTGGATGTCGCGCACCAGCGTGGTCACTGGGCGCAGGAGGAACTCGCGGATCCGCACGTCGTCGATCAGCCGCCCGCGCTCGTCGGTCACGTAGATCACGTTCAGCGTTTCCGAGTCGCGCCCGTTTTCCCGGATGTGATCGAGCACGTGCTGGATCGTCCAGTCCGCGCGCACGCTCACAAAGTCGGGCGTCATCAGTCGGCCGACGCTGTCCTCAGGGTAATTCAGCAGCGTCTGCGCGGTCGCCTTTTCTTCCGGCGAAAGCAGCTGAATGAGCTGCACCACCGCTGCGCCCGGGAGTTCCTCGAGCAGCGCGGTGCGATCGTCCGGCGACATCTCATTGAGAATTCGCGCGGCCTCGGCCGTCCCCATGGCCCGGAGCATCGCCTGCTGCGCGTCGCTATCGAGATATTCGAAGACATCCGTCGCGAGCGCATGCGGCAGGATGCGGAAGACCACGACTTGCTCCTCGGGAGCGAAGTCCGTGATGCATTCGGCGATGTCCGCCGGCGACCAATCGGCAAACGTCTCGCGCAGCGCGGTAAAATTCCGCGCGGCGATCATCTCTTTGACTTCCGGAGCGATGAGATTGCCGAGCACGGGGACTTCTGCGCGCAGCGATGGTCAGGGTGCAAACACAAATCCCACTGGCGCGCAGAAGAGCTGAGAGTTGAGAGTTGAGTGTTGAGGGCCTCGCGGGTTCAGTTCCGAGCGCCGTCCGAATCGGTGCGCTCTCAATTCTCAACCCTCAACTCTCAATCTCTCCGCCCATGAGCTACACCGTCTTTGCCCGCAAGTATCGCCCGCAGACCTTCGCCGAGATCGTCGGGCAGGAGCACATCGTGCGCACCTTGAAGAACGCCATCGAGCAGGAGCGGCTGGCGCAGGCGTATCTTTTCGTCGGGCCGCGTGGCACGGGGAAGACTTCCACCGCGCGCATCTTTGCCAAGGCGCTGAACTGCGTGAATGCGCCGACGGTGAGTCCGTGCGGCGTGTGCGACATGTGCAAGGAGATCGCGGCGGGCAACTCACTCAACGTCCTCGAATTCGACGCGGCCTCGAACACGCAGGTGGACAAGATCCGCGAGATCATCATCGACACGGTGAAATTCGCGCCGGCTCACGGGAAGTACAAGCTCTACATCGTCGATGAGGTGCACATGCTCTCGGCGTCGTCCTTCAACGCGCTGCTCAAGACGCTCGAGGAGCCGCCGGCGCATGTGAAGTTCGTCTTTGCCACGACCGATGTGCAGAAAGTGCCCACGACGATCGTCTCGCGCTGCCAGCGCTTCGACCTGCAGCGCATCGCCACGCCGGCCATCGCGAAGCACCTCCTTTTCATCGCGGGAAAAGAGAAGCTCACGCTCGCGCCCGAGGCCGCGGACGCCATCGCTCGGGGTGCCGAAGGTGGATTGCGCGATGCCGAGTCGATGCTCGATCAGCTCGTGGCCTTTTGCGGCGACAAGATCGACGAGTCGAATGTGCTCGAGGTCTTCGGCTTCACCTCGCAGCACACGATCGCCGCGCTCAGCGGCCATATTCTCGCCCGGGAAGCGGCGCCCGCGCTGGCACTGGTCCATCAGCAGGCCGAGGCGGGCAAGGATCTCAGCCGCCTGCTCGGCGACCTCATCACCTACTGCCGCAATCTGCTCGTCGTGAAAGCGGACCCGGAAGGGCTGAGCGACGAGTTCACCTCCGAAGCGGTGGCTTCCCTCGGGGCGCAGGCCGCGACCGTGCCGATGGAGAAAATCCTCACGTTGATCGAGCAATTCGCCGGCGCCGAGAGCCGGATGAAGTGGGCGGCGAACAAGAAGATGCACTTTGAAGTTGCGGTCATCCGCGCGATCCAGACGCTCGGTCAGGCGACGCTCGATGACGTGCTCGATACCCTGACGACGCTGCGGGGTGGGGGAGGGGGTGGGGCGAAGTCGGAAGTCGGAAATCGGAAGTCGGAAGCCAGTAATGCGGCTGCGCCGCAGCGGAGTCTTTCGGCGGCGGTGGCGGCTGCGATCGCGCCACCGGCCAAGGCCGTGCCGGCTCCGGCACCGGCGGCGGTGGTCCGCGAGGAGCCGGCGAAACCTGCGCCCGCGACGGTGGCGATCGTCGAGCCGGACGAACTCTGGAAGCAGGCGGTCGCGCGCATTCGCAAAGAGCGCCCGCTGGTCCTCACCTGGGTGCAGGCCGGGACGCTGCTCGGGGTCGAGGGCGATACCGCGATCCTCGGCTTTCCACCCGACGCGGACATCGCTCGGGAAGCCTGCGACCAGGCGAAGCAGCGCGGCTTTCTGGAAGACGTGCTCTCGTCAGTCGCGGGTCGGCGACTGGTCTTGCGCTGCGTGAAGCGCGAGGGGCTCGTCGTCGAGCCGCTCGCTTTCGCGGGAGAGCCGAAACCGGAGGCCAAGGATCCGATGGCAGAATTCAAAGACGACGCGGTCATCCGCCGCGCGATCGAGGAATTCAAGGCGGAAATAGTTGAGCGTTGATGGTTGAGTGTTGAGAGCCGCGCGGCTTCAGTTCCGGGCGTCGCCTCGAATCGGCGCGGCTCTCAACTCTCAACTCACGACTATGAACATTAAGAAAATGATGCAGCAGGCGGCGAAGATGCAGGAGCAGATGCAAGCTGCTCAGGCGGACCTCGCGGACAAGACCGTGACCGCGACCGCTGGTGGCGGAAAAGTGACCGTCACCGCGAATGGCGCCGGCGACGTGCTCTCGATCAAGATCGACCCAACGGTGGTCGATCCCGCGGACGTCGAGATGCTCGAAGACCTCATCCTAAGTGGCGTGCAGAAGGCGATCGAAGAGAGCAAGGCGATGTCGCAAGCCGAGATGGGCAAGCTCACCGCGGGTCTCGGCCTTCCGCCGGGCATGCTCTAGCCGCCGCACTTTCCCCGCATCCCATGCCCATCATCCAGGACCGGATCGAAAAGATCGAAGCCACGCTGAAAGACGCGGGTTCGCTGACGGAGGAGACCCGTGCCGAACTTCTGCGCCTGCTCGCGGAGTTGAAGGCCGAAGTCGCGCCGCTCACGCAGACGCACGGCGAGGACGCGCAGAGCATCACGCACTTCGCCAGCGCGTCCGTTCACGAAGCCACGCGCACGGCGCGGAAGCCCGATCAGGCGGACGCCGCGCTCAAGGGGCTGACCGCTTCCGTGGAAGGCTTCGAGGCGTCGCATCCGCGGCTCGTCGAGGTCGTCAATCGCATCGCGATCACGCTCTCGAATATGGGCATCTGAGGAGAGCGCGACGCGCCCCAACTTTCACACGGAGGACGCGGAGCACACGGAGGTCAAAGGGGGCTGCATCCTGTCCCGTCCTCCGTGATTTCCGTGCGAATCACCCCCGCGATCGGTGCGCCAGAGGGGCTGGCCGCCCGCACTTTCACCTTCACTTTCCCTCGCCCTTTCCCTTTTCTCCCGAGGCCATGGAAATCGTCCCAATCGACATCTTCGGTCTCCACGTCGATGTGCCTTTTCTCTCTCCCGTCGGCTTTAGCCAGGCGCGGCTGGAGGAGTTTGGCGCGAGCCTTTGCGATCCGGCAAAAGGATTGAGCCTGCGCGTGGAGCAGATCCGCACGAAGCGCTGGGATGAACTCTTCGGCTACGAGCTCTCCGCAAATTTCTTCGGCGAAAACGGCACCTTCAGCCGCACCGCCGAGCGCGTGAAGCTCGGAGTGCGCAACGCCCGCACCGCTGGCGACTGGAACATCATGCGCGACACGCTCCAGCGTTTTTACACGCTGATGGACTTTCCGGAGACGACGGTCACGACGCTCGCCACGCACGTGCATGCGAAATTTCCGTCGCAGGAAGAACGCGATGCCTGGCTGGGGCGCTTTTCCTACAGCCCGCTGATCAGCCGCTCGGCGGCCCTCGGCTACGTGCAGATTGCCGATTGGGAAAAGGACATCCGCGTGCTGATCGAAGCTTCCAACGTGGTCCCCGACGGTGTCTTTGCGATGTTCGACACGCAGTTTGTGAACGAGCAGGACTGGGAGTCCTTCCTCGCGTCGCTCCCGACGATGATGGAAAACGCGGCGAACCTTTTCGACCTCGGCTTCGAGCCGCTGCGCGAACGGGTCTAGACCTAGCGGACCATCATCGGTGGAGTCACGTCCACCCGGGTGAGCGGATACTCCTGCGAGCGTGTCCACGCGCTGATCCCGACGGCGAGGCCGAGGAGAAAAAGGAGTAGCGTCAGCATCTTCCCGCGTCCGCTGCCAGTCGGCTCCGGAGCCACGGCGGCGCGAGCCTCGCGAAGCGCCGAGATGGCGTCGGCCCAAGTCTGGGGACGTTCGACGAGGTCCACGCTGAGCATGCAGTTGAGCGCGCTGGCAGTGGCCGGATGCAGCGCGAGGCCGGCGTCCTCGATGCGGATGGTCTCGCTGTCGTGCAGATCGCGGAGGATTTCGCCGTGTGTTTCGCCGGCGTGCAATTTCCTGCCGGTGACGACTTCGTGGAGCGTCGCGCCGAGCGTGAAAATTTCGCTGCGGGCGTCTTCCAGGAGTCCGCATAGCCGCTCGGGTGCGACGTAGCAAAGCGTCCCCCGGACGATCCCGACGTCCATCGAGGCACAGTCGAGGAAGATGCTCTCGGCGAAGCCCGTGACACGGACCGTCCCATCGGTCGCAAAGCGTACGCGGCGCGGCTGGAAGTCGCGGTGCGGGAGTCCGGCGTTCTGAGCCCGTTCGAGCGCGGATGCCGCCTGCAAGCCGATCTCGAGCATCTCGCTTTCACTCAGCGGACCTTCCGCGGCAAGGCGTGTCGCGAGGGATGGACCGGGAAGATACTCCATCGCGACATAGGGCAGCCCATCGACGATCCCGGCGCCATACACGTGAGCGAGATTCGGATGGAGCAGCGTCCGCAACCGCCGGGCCGCCGCGACGAAAGCCGCGACGTCCGGACCCATCGCCGCCGCCGGTGGACGCATGATCTTCAAGGCGACATCCGTCCCGCGCTCCGGATCGAAGGCCCGGAAAACGACGCTCATCTCGCCACGACCGAGCAACTCGCGGAGCTCGAATGGCCCAAACTTCTGCCGTAACCACACCTCCTGATCGCAGGCCGTGCATCGCGATGGAATGAACTGCCGAGCGCTGGGAATGCGGACAGTTGCACAGCAGTGGGGGCACTGCGACTCGTCGGGAGAGGCCACGGGCGAGAGCTTAGCCGCCGGGCGCGGGGCAACGCAAGGGACCGGGCGTGGTCGCGTTTTGGCCGAGGATTCGACGACGGGGGTACACGGGGCGTCAGGCTAAAATCGCCAGCGCTCCAGGATGCAGACCCTCGCGGTGAATCGACCGGGTCATGAAGCGGTCACCTGCTATTGGCGTGCAGGATGCCCGCCCACGCCCGTACCTTGCTGCCGAGTTCAGGATCGCGATCGGCGGCGAGCGCGTGGATATTCGTCAGCGTCCGGATGAGCATCTGGCGCTCGGTCGTCGGCTCCAGGTGGCTCGCGGTGAGTTCGAGATTTTGCTGTTCGACGAGCCCGCGGCATTCCGCGAGGCCGATCCGGCGCCCGCCGTGGAAGGGGTCGAAGAAGTGTTCGCGGTGACGGACGAGGAAATGCCCGGGCAGACCGACGCCGGAAAATTCCAGCCCGCAGCGTCGCCCGACGAAGATGTAGATGAGCGAAAGGGTGACGGGGATGCCGAGTCGGGAGTCGATGACCTCGGGAAGGAGCGAGTTGTTGATGTTGTAGTAGTCCTCCTCGTTTCCATGCAGGCGCACTTCGTCGCCGAGATACTCCACGACGGTCTCGATGCGATCGAGCTGTGTGGCGGCCTTGCGGAAGCGCCGCTTGATCTCCGCCGCCCAGGCATCGAGGCGATCGCGCTGGGGCTGAAAATCTTCGCCGGGGAGGAAGGTCGCGGAGAGCCGCCAGATGGCTTCTTCGAGGTCACCTTCCTCGAAACGCTCGCAAATTTGACCGAAAATCTCGTCCGCGGAATCGCGTTCGATCGCAGCGATGACCTCGCGAATGGGGCGCGCAGCCTGGCGATCTGCCGTGGCGAGGAGCTCACGGAGGTCGGGGAGAACATCAATCCCGGCGCGGGTGAACTGGTCTTTTACCAGCTCCACCGTGGCCGGATCGTCGTCGCGCAGAAGGCGCAGGACGGCGTCGCGTTGTTCGATCATTTCCCTCATGAATATGCAATCTGCGTGCCCGCGTCCAATCGGCGGCCATTTTTCCACTGGGCCCGAGCGTGGGGGATTTGCGAATTGCACCCGGTGGGACTTGAGGCACCGTGCGCGCGTGACCGCCGATAGCCTTCCCAGCAGCCCGGACCAAAGCCGTTTCCTGGAGTGCTACCGCGGCCGCCAGGGAGCCTTGAATCATCTCGCGTACATGCGGATGTCGAAGGTGCTGCTGACGCTCGAACTCTGCCGCCAAGCCGGTGTGTCACTCGCGGGTCGCGACGTCTTCGACTATGGCTTCGGTGCGGGCACCTTCTTCCGCCACTGCCCGCCGGACAGCCGGCTCTTCGGCGTCGAGATGGACGCGGAAAACGTGGGAGCCGTGCGCGCCATGCTCGCCGCGCGAGGACAGCAGGCCGATCTGCAGACGATCGACGTCGAGCGCTGGTCGGAGCATCCGCTGCTGGCGCGAAAGTATGACGTGATCCTGTGCAGCCACGTCCTCGAGCACCTGCCCGATCCGGCAAACTTCTTGAAACGCATGGCGGAGTGCCTGAAGTCTGGTGGATCGTTTGTCGGGCTGGTTCCGATCAATGAACGCGTCATGGAACCCCGCCACGTGCAACGTCTCGATGAGGCCAAAATCCGCGCCATCGGCGAGGCCGCCGGCCTGCGCACAGTCGCCTACATGGAGGCAGATCCATGGCTGTATTGGATGCAGCCGATCTGGACCTGCGAGAGCGGCTGGCAACATCAACTTGCGCGCGTGCTGAGCTTCGGCATCGGGCTTGTCGCGTCGGCGCTCGGCCCGCGGCTTTGGGCCGCCGCGGGACGCTGCGCCCGACCGCTCACCGGATCACACTTCACCCAGGCGGCGTTTGTCTTCACCCGCTGAATCGCGTTTTGAAAGTCGCCCTCGCACAGATCGATACCACCGTCGGTGACCTCGCTGGAAACGAGGCGAAAATCCTCGCGGCGTATCGGCGTGCGGTCGAGGCCGGGGTGGAGATGGCGGTCTTTCCGGAGCTCGCGATCACCGGGTATCCGCCCCGCGATCTGCTGCACAAGAGCCGCTTCATTCCCGATAATCTCGCGGTGCTCGAGCGGCTGGCGGCAGCGACCGGCGAGGTGGGAATGCTGGTCGGGTATGTGGGATTGAATGCGACGCGGCCTGGGCGCGAGGCGACGAACTCCGTGGCGCTGCTCCAGCGCGGGAAGATCGTTGCGACGCGGGCGAAGACGCTGCTGCCGACGTACGACGTGTTTGATGAGGACCGCTATTTCGAGCCGGCGCCGGAGAACGCGGTGGTGGAGTTCAACGGGTGCAAGATCGGCCTGACCGTCTGTGAGGACGTGTGGAATGACGAGGAGTTCTGGCAGGACCGTCGCTACCGCCGTAATCCGGCGCGCGAACTCGTCGCGGCGGGCGCGGAGATTCTCTTCAACGTCTCGGCGTCACCGTGGCAGGTCGGCAAGGACGAGACCCGTCGGCGGATGCTCGCGAGCCTCGTGAACCACGTTCGCGTGCCTTTCGTGTACTGCAATCTCGTCGGCGGTAACGACGAACTGATCTTCGACGGCGCGAGCCTCGCCTTCAACGCGGCCGGCCAGCTCATCGCCGAAGGCGCGATGTGCCGCGAAGACTTCCTCGTCATCGACACCGGCTCCACCGCCGCGATCCAGTCGGCGGCGCTCGTCGAGGAGGAACGACTCTATCGCGCGCTCGTCGTCGGTCTGCGCGACTACATGCACAAGTGTGGATTCCGCTCCGCGCTGCTCGGGCTGAGCGGCGGCATCGACTCCGCGCTCACCGCGGTGATCGCGGTCGAAGCGCTTGGCCGCGAAAATGTCCGCGGCATTTCCCTGCCGTCGCA
>JANPIS010000572.1:0-1845 GCA_031425095.1 Chthoniobacteraceae bacterium | reverse complement strand
CGATGCCGAGAGCGCGAAACTCGGCGCGCTCATGGACCTCCTCGAACCACTCATCGAGGAAGGCCACAAGGTCCTCGTCTTCTCGCAATTCGTCGAAATGCTCGCGCTCATCCGCGCCGAGATCGAGAAGCGCGGCTGGCGTCAATTTCTCCTCACCGGCGCCACCGAAGACCGCGGCCCGCTCGTTGCCGACTTTCAGAAAAGCGAAGGCGCCGGCGTCTTCCTCATCTCGCTCCGCGCCGGCGGATTCGGCCTCAATCTCACCGCCGCCAGCTACGTCGTCCTCTTCGACCCGTGGTGGAATCCCGCCGTGGAAAACCAGGCCATCGACCGCACCCACCGCATCGGCCAGACCAGCAAAGTCATCGCCTACCGACTGCTCGTGAAGGAAAGCATCGAGGAAAAAATCCGCCATCTGCAGAAGCAGAAAAAAGCCCTCGCCGCCGACATCCTCGGCGAAGAAAGCTTCGCCCGCGGCCTGACGATGGACGACTTCCAGTTCCTCCTCGCGGAGTGAGAGGCAGACCTACTCATCGGCTGTGGCGGCTGGTTTGGGTCGCGCTTCTGGCGTATGCAATCCTGGCCGTGCTTTTCGCCGCATTTCAGCGCCGGATGATTTACTTCCCGACTCGCGCGTCGGAGCCCAGGCTGCTGGCGGAAGCCACGCGCATCGGCGCGGAACCCTGGCGCGATGCAGCCGGCGCACTCATCGGCTGGATCATCCGCACACCCGTCTCCCCAGCCAAATGTCGCGTGCTAGTCTTGCACGGGAATGCGGGATTTGCGCTGCGCCGAACCTATTTCGCAGACGGTTTCGGCGCAGTCATGGAAGCGGACGTGCATCTGCTCGAGTATCCAGGCTACGGAGCGCGTGCCGGTTCCCCGAGCCAGGCGTCGTTTATTGATGCGGCGGAGAATGCAGTGCGAAAACTCACGGCGAAGGAGCCGTCACCGGTGTTCCTCGTCGGCGAATCCATCGGCAGTGGCGTCGCCGCAGGTGTGGCAATGCGCGTGCCGGAGATGGTCGCGGGAATCATCTTCGTCACCCCGATGACGAGCCTCACCGACGTAGCCGCCCACCACTATCCATTTATCCCCGTGCGGCTACTGCTGGCGGATCGCTATCCCGCGGTCGAATGGCTGCGAAATTATCACAGCCCGATCGCCGTGACGGTGGCCGACGAAGACGAGGTGATCCCGAAAGAATTCGGTCAGCGGCTGTACGACAGCTACGCGGGCCCGAAGCGCCTTTGGATCAAACGCGGAACTCACAACTCGATGCTCGCGGGCATCGACGCAGCATGGTGGAGCGAGGTCGCGGCGTTTCTGCAGCAGCAGTAAATCGGAACAGCCGCGACGCCATACGCGGCCTTTCCCCGCCCGTGGTCGCTACGCCAGCAGTGGCTTCACGATCTCGCCGTGGATGTCGGTGAGGCGGAAGTCGCGGCCTTGGTAGGGATACGTGAGGCGGGTGTGATCGACGCCCATGAGGTGGAGCACGGTGGCATTGAGGTCATGCACATGCACGGGGTCTCGGACGATATTGTAGCAGTAGTCGTCGGTCTCGCCGTAGGTCTGCCCGGCCTTCACGCCGGCGCCGGCGAGCAGCATGGTGAAGCAGCGCGGGTGATGATCGCGGCCGTAATTCGTCTCGGTGAGCGTGCCCTGCGAGTAGATGGTGCGGCCAAATTCACCACCCCAGACGATGAGCGTGTCGTCGAGCAGGCCGCGCTGTTTGAGGTCTTTCAGCAATGCGGCGGTGGGCTGATCGGTATCGCTGCACTGGCCCTTGATCGCATTCGGCAGGCCGCCGTGGTGATCCCAGCCCATGTGGAAGAGCTGCAC
>JANPIS010000571.1:0-3068 GCA_031425095.1 Chthoniobacteraceae bacterium | reverse complement strand
CCGTTGTTGCCGCCGGGCGCGACCTTCCACTCCCACTCGAGCACGAAGTTCTCGTATTCATTCTTCGAGAGCAGGCTGCCGCCGCCTTTGCCGACGAGGTGAATCGTTCCGTCGCTGTCCGTGGACCAACCGCCGGAGGGTGCGGCGTTATTTGTGTCGGTGAAGTCCGCCAGCGAGAGCGGCACAGCATCAGCAGCGGACAGAATGGGGGTGAAGGCGAGGGTGGCGGCGAGGAGGAGGAAACGCATGGGTCAGTGGAGCGGGGTTGGTGGGTGTGTGATCAATGATCGCGCCTGGCGCAATCCTAGAAACTTTCTCCCGTCCCTTGCGGGCTCGTGGCGTTCAGGCCTCCGGCGTGACGCCGAGCACCAGATTGAAACGCGCGGCCAGTTCACCGCCCTTTGCACCGGGCAGAGGCGCGAAGTCCACCGTCACGAGGTCGCGCATCTTTTGGTCGCCGGTCTTTTTCCAAATGCCGTCCTTTTCATTGCCGGGATGTCCCTTGATGTAGCACTGCGTAGTGAGCAGATCCCTGCCGCGGGCTTTCACCTTGAAGTGAATGTGCGGCGTGCGGGGGACGTAGGGCACGGGCTTGATCGTGCGGAAGAGATACTCGCCATTGCTGCCGGTGATGAAGCGGCCGAAGCCCTGAAAGTGCGTGTCCCGTTTTGCGGAGGGCCCACCTGATTTGCTGTGAAGGTACACGCCGCTCGCATCGCACTGCCAGATCTCGACCGTTGCATTGCGCACAGGTTCACCACTCGGGTTCAAGATCCGCCCGCTGAGGTAAGTCACCTCGCCGACGGCTGGTGTGATCGCGTCGTTCAGGATGAGCAGATCATTGTCCGTATCGAGGGGCAGCTTGTCGGGATAAAAGGGCCCCTCCGTCTGGCGCGGGGTTTGGGTGAGCGTCTCCGCGAATGCCCCGGAAACGGTGAAGAGCGCGGCCGCACCGCCGAGTCGGGTGAGGAAGCGGCGGCGAGAATGTGCAGCGAGTGTTGGTAGCTGGGAGAGTGCGGCGGAGTTCATGGCGTTTGATGCAGGGAGGGAATTTTGCGGCGACGCGCCTTTACCATCGTCCCTACTTCTCAGCGGACAATCGGAAGGTTGCGGCGTGTGGGTTTCGCGGCTGGCGCCTCGGTGGGTTTGGTCGCCGTCGCTTTCGTGGTGCTCATGGGCTTGGGCGCTGCGCTGGTCTTCACTGCGGTAGCGCGACGGGTGGGCACGGTTGGGTTCACGTTCTCCGGTTCCGGGAGCGCTGGCAGATCGTCCATGTATTTCATGCGCTCGGCGTCGGAAAAGGAATCCATCAACTCGGTGCGATTGAGTTCGCTGGAGTTCACGCGATCGATCGAGGCCGGGTTGCTCACGATCGTCGGGGTGAGGAAGATCATGAGTTCCTTTTTCTGATCGCTCTTGATCGTGCGCCGGAAGGCCATGCCGAGTAGCGGGATGTCGCCGAGCAGCGGGATCTTTTGCACGGAATCCACGCGCTGCGTTTCCATGAGTCCGCCGATGACTACGGTCTTTCCGTTGGGCGTCACGACCACCGTTTCGGCGGAACGCTTCGCGATCACTGGCGAGTTCACGGTGTCGGAGATGGGCACCGTTTGATCGGTGAGATTCGAAATCTCCGGAGCGACGATCATCTCGACCGTGCCTTCCGAGGTGATGAAGGGCGTGACGCGCAGGATGATGCCGATATTGTCGTAGGTGACGGTGTTGATCGTCTGGCCGTTGTCCGTCACGCGGCTGTTGGTGATGAAGGGTACTTCCGAGCCGACGACGATGACCGCTTCCTGATTGTTTCGCGCCATGATCGAAGGCCGGGAGAGCACCTCGACTTTGCCCTTCGTCGCGATCGCGCGCAGGGTCGCCGACCAGTCATCGCTCAGCGCGCGGACGAAGAAGCCGCTCGTCTGCGAAGCGAGGCCGAAGAGCGACTCTGCGCCGACGCTCTTGCCGAGAGACGCAGCCGTGTTGAGGGTCTCCCCGAGCGCGGTGACGGTTGTTGTCGTATTGCCCGCCGAGGCCGTGGAGAGTTTGGTGGTCGTCGTGGTTCGCGTGCTCGAAGCCGCGCTGACCGGGTTCTCCAGATTGAAGGTGTAACCGCCTTCGACGCCGATGTCGGAGCCCTTGTTGTAGGTCACTTCGATGAAGACCACTTTGATCAGCACCTGTGGCTTCGGTTTGTCCAAAGTCCTGATCACCGTCTCCATCTCGCGATGGGTCTCCTCGTCGGTGACGATGACGAGCGAACGGGTCTCCGGATCGATCGTGATCATGGCGTCGCCGAGTTCCGTGTTGCTCCGATACTGGCGCTGCCCGGTGCTGCTGCGGGAACCGGAAGAGGTGGACCCTGTGCGACCGGTGGTGCTTGAGCGGGTGGTGGAACCGCGGGCGGAGCTTCCGGGCCGCGTGGTTTGCGCTTCGAGCAGCGGAGCGAGGAGCGCGAAGGCGACGAGAACGCAAAGCGCCGGGGGCAGGAGAGATGGAGTTCGCATAAACGTGGGTGTGATTGAGTTACCGGCCTCCGGAAGAGCGCCCTCCGCCGCCGGAGTCGCCGAGGCCCTGCGCTGACCCATCGATGGAGGCACCGGCGGCGCTGCGTTCGGTGAGTCGTCCCGCACCACCTTGCGCGGAACTCTGCGTCGCGGTCTGATCGCCCAGCATTCCGCGCAGGACATTCGCGACGCTCTCGGCGTCGGCATGTTCGAGCGAGTGGACGAAAACGCGCTGGCGTTTTGCATCGGTCGCGTCGAGGCGGCCGATCATCTCGGCGATTTCCATGAGCGTCTCGCGGGCGGCGATGACGAGCACGGAATTCGTCCGCGGGTCACCGACGGCGGTGACTTTCGACTCCTGCAATGCGCGCTGGCTCTGCTCGCCGCTCGAACTCGATCGCGATGACGAACCGCCGCCGAAGATTCCGAACGGCCCGGGAAATCCGGATCCTCCGCTGGAACTGCCGCCGCGAGGGTCGCGGCTGCCGCGATTGCTCTGGCTCCCCGTCTCGGCGTAGAGCGACGTGAGGATCGTCGCCAACTCGACGGCGTCGGCGTGCTTGA
>JANPIS010000570.1:0-4667 GCA_031425095.1 Chthoniobacteraceae bacterium | reverse complement strand
GTCCTTCATCTTCTCGTACCACACCGTGAGCAGCGTGCCGTCGGCGAGTTCGACGGTGCTCGGGTAGCCGAGGTCGCCGCCGATGCCGTCGCCGGAAAGGATCATCGCGTCGGACCACGTGCGGCCGTGGTCTTCGCTGAGCCGCGCCTGATTGCCGAAAGCCGCGCGACGATGGCCGTAACTCATGAGCAGGCGGCCATCGCGCAGCTTCAGCAGATGCGACGGCAGGCCAAAGACGCCAACGGAGTGCGGCGCGCTCCACGTCTTGCCGCCGTCTTCAGATTCTGTCTGCAAGGTCTCGCCTTTGTTGGCGTCGTTGTGATTGCGAATCTGTGCGACGAGTCGCTGGTCCGCCGCCTCGACGAGGTGCAGCTCGTGGTAATTTTTCACCGTATCGCCAGTCCGCGCTGGGATCTCTGCGAGCCAGCGCCACGTCCCGCCGTCGTCGGTGGATTCGCAGACGCCGACGCGTCTCTCCGCGGTCCAGAGCTGCTTGCCGGCGTAGAGCAGGCGGCCGTCCGCGAGCCGCGTCGGGCCGTGCGGGCTGTTCACGATCGTCGGGATGCGCGGGCTCCACGTCTTGCCGCCATCCGTTGAGCGGATGACCCACTCGCCGAGTTCCGCTTGTCGCTCAGCGTCGCTCAGGCGCGCGTGCGCGGCAGTCCATCTCGCGAATTGATCGGCAGGCATTGTCTTACTGATCCAGCCCTTCTCGGTGTGTTCGCCAAAGGTCGTCGCCTTCTTGAAATGCTCCTCGTACGCGAGTGAGGTGAACGTGGTGACGAGCAGGGTCCCTTTCGCCGTCTCGAGCACGCCGGAGTCGCGGTCGTCGATCGCCGTGTCGAGCAGCGTGCGCGGCCAGGTCCAGGTCGCGCCGTCATCGCGCGAGACCATCGATTCCACTTTTCCAAAAGGACAGACGTGCGACTCGCGCGCGCCGGACCACGTCACCCACAGCTCGCCGTTCGTGCGCCGCGCAATCGTCGGCCAGCCGTGATAATACTGCGGCTCCTGACTGATGATGCGCGTCTCGAGGATGGTGAACGGAGGCGCAGCCTGCGCGCGCGGGATCGCAAAGGCTGCGGCGGCTGTGGTGTAGAGGAAATGGCGGCGGTTCATACTTTGGACTGCGCAGACTTGTCTGCGCTTTCTGGGGGTGCGGACTTGTCCGCAGTGGAGGTGATCATGGAGGGGCACGGCACTGTTGCCGACTCTGCGGAGACAAGTCTCCGCCACCACAAAGCGCGGACAAGTCCGCGCAGTCCAAAGCGCTGCGCACTCACGGCGCCCGCCCCGGCTCACGCACGCCCGAGCCAGTCCGGCCGGTGAGTTTGTCCCCGAGTTCCGCGCGCGCTTTTTCCGCGAAAGCTTCGAGCTTCGCGACGATTTCCGGATGCTGCGCTGCGACGTCCTTCGTCTCGCTCACATCGCTCGCGAGATCGTAGAGTTCCCGCTGCACCGCGAGTTGCTTATACAGGCCGGGGATGCCGTCTTTGCCCGGCGTCTGGCCGACCATGCTGCGTGCGCTGTGCGGGAAGAAGAGCTTCCAGTTTCCGGTGCGCACGGCCTGCAGCTCGTTCTGCGCGTAGTAAAACCAGTAGCCCTCGTGCGGATTTTTTGCGCCCTTTTCGCCCGCGAGCAGCGGCCAGATGTCGAGGCCGTCGATCTTGTGCCCGGGGACCTTCGCGCCGGTGAGCCGCGCCAAGGTCGGGAAGATGTCGATCGTCATGGCCGGCTCTTCGCAGACCGTTCCCGCCGGAATGCGGCCCGGCCAGCGCGCGATGAAGGCCTCGCGATGCCCGCCTTCAAAGGCCGTCCCTTTGCCCTCGCGCAGATTCCCCGCGGAGCCGGCGTGATTGCCGTAGCTCAGCCACGGGCCGTTGTCGGAGGTGAAGAGGACGAGGGTGTTTTCATCGACGCCATTCTTCTTCAATGCGCCGAGAATCTCGCCCACCGCCCAATCGATCTCCATGATCACGTCGCCGTAGCGGCCGCGCTCGGATTTGCCCTTAAACTTCGCGCTCACGTAGAGCGGCACGTGCGGCATATTCGGCGCGACGTAGAGCAGGAAGGGCTTTGCCTTGTTCTTCTCGATGAACTGCACCGCGGCCTCCGCGTATTGCGTGGTGAGCTGCTCCTGATCCTCACCCGTCAACCCGATCTTCACCGGCTGATCGTTGCGATAGAGCGGGAGCGGCGGATACGCGCCCTTTTTCGCCTGTGGATGATGCGGCCACATGTCGTTCGAGTAGGGAATGCCGAGATATTCATCGAAGCCGTGCCGCGTCGGAAGAAACTGTGGGCGATCGCCGAGATGCCACTTCCCGTAGATCGCCGTGGCGTAGCCGCGCTGCTTCACGAGTTCGGCGATGGTCATCTCGCCATCGGCGATGCCCACCTTCGAGCCCGGTCCGAGCGCGCCGTGGATGCCGACACGATTGGGGTAGCAGCCCGTGAGCAATGCCGTGCGCGAGGCCGAGCAGACGGCCTGCGCCGCGTGGAAATCCGTGAAGCGCCGCCCTTCCGCCGCCATGCGATCGAGGTTCGGCGTGGTGAAGCCTTTCGCCCCGAAGACGCCGACATCCGCATAGCCCTGATCGTCGGTGAATGATGACGATGTTCGTGGGCTTCTCCTCCGACCGCGCCAACGGTCCGATGAGAGCGGCAAAGATGAGAGTCAGCAGGCTGCGGGAACGGTTCATAGGGAGGACAGAAATGAGACCCGCGATCGGGCCAGGTCCTTATACGATTTTGCGGCGCTCCGCATCGCCGCCGCCCACGGATTCGTGAGGTTCTTCGTTTCGCTCCGCTCCACGTGAGACTGATAATGAGCGGAACTGCGCTCGCCTACTAAGGCGGCGCGCTCTCGCGGAGCATCCCGGCGGCGCGCGTTTCGATCCACCGCGCCCAGAGCCAACAGAGATCCGAGAGGCGATTGAGATAGCGCACGATCTCCGGATTCACCTCAACGCCCGATTCGCTGAGCGCGATCACTTCACGCTCGGCGCGCCGACACACCGTGCGCGCCACATCGAGCGCCGCACTGCCAGGCTTAGCTCCGGGCGTGGCCCAGCCGTGGTAGCTGATGTGATGATTTTTCTCGAGGTCATCGACGAAGGCAGTGAGCCGATCGACCATCGCCGCGGAGACAAAATGATGCCCGCCGTCCAGGTAACGCTGGCGATCGTCGTGCGCCACCGCGAGCTCGCCCATGAGGGTCACGAGTTCCTTTTGAATCGAGAGCACCGCGTCCGTGACGTAGGTATCCCCGACCGTCGCGCGCACCGTCCCGAGCGCGGCGTTCATTTCATCCACGGTGCCGTAAGCACACACCCGCGCATCCGTCTTCGAGACGCGGCGGCCATACATGAGAGCGGTGGTGCCGGAGTCTCCGGTCTTGGTGGCGATGGACATATTCTCAGCGTAACAAGAACGCAAAGCGGACGCTACGCCCGCTTCTTCCCACGTGCGGGCTTGGGATACTTCACCGGTTTGCGCTTCGGCTCGATCTTGGAAATGCCGGTGCCCGCTTTGAGTTCGGCGATTTGATCGCGGAGGAGCGCGGCTTTTTCGTATTCAAGATTGCCGGAAGCGGTGAGCATCTCTTCCTGCAACTCGCGCAGGAGATCGGTGAGATTCAGATCGGCACCACCTTCCCGCACCACCGACTCCTCAAGCTGTTTGCCCTTGAGGATCGTGTGCAGGCTTTCCTGCACCGCCCGCATCACACTGCGCGGCGTGATGCCGTGCTTCGTGTTGTATTCCATCTGCTTCGTGCGGCGGTATTCGGTGATGGCGAGGAGCGCTTGCATGCTCTTCGTCACGGTGTCGGCGAAGAGATAGACCTGGCCATTCACGTGGCGCGCGGCGCGACCGGCGGTCTGGATGAGCGAAGTCTGCGAACGCAGGTAGCCTTCCTTGTCGGCGTCGAGGATGCAGACCAGCGAGACCTCGGGAAGATCGAGACCTTCGCGGAGCAAATTGATGCCGACGAGGATGTCGAACTCCGCGGCCCGCAGCGCGCGCAAGATCTCGACGCGCTCGATGGTGTCGATGTCGCTGTGGAGGTAGCGAACCTTGAGGCCGGTCTCGCGCAGGTAATCGCTGAGGTCTTCGGCCGTGCGTTTCGTGAGCGTGGTGATGAGCACGCGTTCCTTCAACTCCACGCGCTGGCGGCAGAGTTCCATCGTTTCGTCGATCTGATCCTTCAGCGGGCGGATGGTGATCTGCGGATCAAGCAGGCCCGTCGGACGAATGATCTGCTCGACGACGAGCGGCGAGCCCGGCGTCTGCACGTCGAATTTTTCCACCGGCATGTCCGTGCGCGAAAGCCGCGGCCGATGCAGATCCACTGGCGCGGGTGCGACCGCCGCGATCTCCGGATCGCCAGCCGGCACGGCGCGATCGTCACCCGGCAGGACGAACGGCACCGCTTCCTCCTCGCCGATCTTCTCCCGCTTATGCGGGATGTAGCCGCCATTTCCGACCACCGAGTTCTTGATCTCAAATTCCGCCGGCGTCGCGCTGATGTACATGAGCTGCCCGGCCATCTCCATGAATTCGCGGAACATCAGCGGCCGATTGTCGAGCGCGCTGGGCAGGCGGAAGCCGTAGTTCACGAGCGTCGTCTTGCGCGAGCGATCGCCTTCGTACATCCCGCCGATCTG